>DUIM01000184.1:2811-11894 GCA_013330355.1 Methanosarcinales archaeon | reverse complement strand
ACAGTTCCAACCCAGTTGCCACTCCAGTAAGTAGCAGTCTTGTACCCTTCTCCTGAAACAAACCTACGAACCTTGTCCATATCTACAGGATTATTGCCGAACGTGGAAAGGTCGGCCTCCGTGAAGCTCACATATCCGACTAAGTTCATACCATTGTATATCGGTGTGCTTATCGTCCCGGTACATCTTGTACCCAGAACCGTAAGCATGTAGTTTGCACCTTTTCGTTCATACTCATACCCTACTTCTGGTTCAATGGGTTCAACCTCACTTACAGTTCCAACCCAGTTGTCACTCCAATAAGTAGCAGTCTTATACCCTTCTCCTGGGACAAACCTGCGAACCTTGTCCAGATTTACCGGGTTGTTGCCGAACACCGCATTGAGTGTTTGATCATCCTGGTACAATGGTATCCCGATCAGGTTCAAGCCGTTGTATATAGGGATGTCGAACTGTTCCTGCCCTTCCTTAAGCGCATAGACTCTGCCATAATCCGTCCCAAAGTACACATATCCGTCAGCGATCGCCATCCCCTGCAGGATGAACTGATTGTCAGGTTCAGGTGGGTTCCATTCCCACATCTCCACAAGAGCACTGCCAGTATCCTCAATGCAATAGGCAGACCCATTGTTCACATTGGTCGTGAAGTAGATGTATACATGTCCGTCTGCGACCGATACCGCGGGAGACGCCTGTGAAGCACCTTTGTTAATGCTGTAGCGTATGGTTCCATCTGCCTCATTCAGGCATCGAACACCACTATCTCCGTACATACCGCCAATGCAGACATAGACTCTGCCATTATAGACTACGGGTGTGGACGTGCTGTAACCGATGTCCCTGACCCAGTCACATGTGTCACCAAGATCTCCGGTTGCGGCGTTGAAACTGACAGCATAAGCATGTCCAGAAACCGGCGACGGTTTCTTGCCTGTGAAGTAGATGCGATCCGTACTTTCGTCCCACACGATTGATGATCTGATCTCCTCGACCGGTGTGACACCGCATACCTCTGATACGTTTATGTGATCTACGAACGTTCCGTTGTCCTTGTACAGGCACGTTACAATTGCAGTGTCATCACCATAGATGATGTAATCGCCGACGATCGCAGCGCCTGCCCAGTAATATCCTGTGACATGAGGCGCAGTCCGGCTCCATATCAGATCGGTCACATCACCTGCGTCAATGCAGTAGTATGTGCTGATGTCCTTTGTTCCATACTTACTGTTGCCGAGATATATCTTACCGTCTGCGTATGTAATTGGTGTATTGAGCTGGAATGTGTCCAATCCATAATATTCGCATTCGCGAATCGTTCCGTTACTCGCGTATACTGCACATACTCTTCCGGCACCCTCACCTTCACTGCCACTGCTTAAGGCTGCATATACAATGCCATCATTGTATGCAGGTGTTGAGAGCTCGAAAGTTCCGGATCCTTCGGTCAGATCCGTATTCCAGTTCTCTATTCCGGTCGTTGCATCGAAAGACCAGAGAATTCCCTGGTAATCAATTACATACACTGCCCCGTCCGCAACGATCGGGGTGATATCAATGCCGCCCATTCCCGTACCGCTCGTATGGTTGCTCCATGCGAGTTCCGGGTCGCTGACAGGTGCGCTGTCAGCCGTGTAGCCACTATTAATATTATTCTTCTGGAACTGCTCCCAGTCCGATGCAGATGCGATCGGGGTTATACTAACCACCGCAATTATAATTGCAATAAGAATTGCAGCCTTCAAATTCTCCTCTTTTTTCATTTAAAATCACCTTTATGTATCGTCTTATGTTGTTCACTCAGACAAAACACTTCATTATCGTGATGCATCGATTGAAAAACCATATTGCACACAAACAAGATAGTTCCCAACCAGATGGAGTTGGGTAAGACAAAAGTAGAGATGTTAAATATAATATGCGATTTAGATAATAATTATAATCTAAAAAGGTAACATAGATTTCAATAGAATGCCGGAGACTGAAAATATACAAAAGGTATATGGTGGTTTTACTGAATTTGCAGAAAAAAACACGTCTGTTCTTAACCATAAAGTGAATTTTGGGTCTAGCAACCCGTAAATGGCAATACGAAAGTCTTATAATCACCTCAATAGTGATGTCCAACCTATGATCGGCATATCCTCCTATGCGTTCCACGACCTGCCCCTGTCTGAGGCACTGGAAAAAATTGAAAGCATATCCGGGTGTGCAGAGATATACTCAGAAGGTATGCACGACATTTTCCGTCATGCTCAGACGCCTCTTTCGTATGATCTCAAGTACAGTGTCCATGCTCCCACAACTGACCTGAACATCAGCAGTATCAGGGAGCCGATCCGCCGGGCAAGTCTGGAACTGGTACGCCAGGCAGTAGATATGTGCACACAGATAGATGCTGGGATGCTGGTAGTCCATCCCGGATACTTTTCCTATTCATATGATCTCCCTGCGGCAAGGGGGGCTCTTAACCGTTCCATTGGTGAGTTTGCAGACATTTCCGGTGATACCGGAGTGCAAATATGTATTGAGAATATGCCAAACTGGGAGTGCTTCCTTTTCAGGCAGCCGGATATCGATCTTAATGGAATCGGTTTTGCACTGGATACTGGTCATGCCAATACCACCGGAACCCTCAATGAATTCATAAAACACGATATAGCGCATTTCCATTTGCATGACAATAATGGTGAGAAGGACGAACATATGTGGATTGGCGGCGGGAATATAGATTTTTCCAGCTTACATGAAGTGTTGAAAAAAAGCAGGGGCATAAAAGTGCTGGAACACAGGAACGGCGAATATATCAAGAAGAGCATGGCAGCACTGAAAAAAATGGGAATAAAGTGAGGATGCCCCCTGCTGAGCGAAACGTTGTTCGGGGCACCATAAAGCCCCGCTTTTAAAAAGCGTTTTTTTATCGTATATAAAGTATATATTTATGATACAACGTTTGATGTTGATATAAATTCAGGCTATCTGAAAAAAACAGATAATTTCTTAAGTCAAAATGCTAATTTGATGGTCTCATTAAGATAGATTACTCTTATCGAATATTATTTATATTTCCCAAACACTGATATATTGTTTAAATTTATATCTGAATAAAGATGGAAGTTTATCAGGATGAAACAGGAGAATGACGACCCCATACATATCTTTTCAAGATGGTGCAAAAAATGTGGCATCTGCATAGCCATCTGTCCCAAAAATGTACTGGAAAGCGGCACGAACGGATATCCCTATGCAGCCAGGCCAGAGGATTGTATTATGTGCGGCCTGTGTGATATCCACTGTCCCGACTATGCGATTACAGTGAAAAAGAATCCTGACGTGAAGGAGACTGAACATGAAGAAACATAAGGATTTAGTACTACATGGCAATGAAGCCTGTGCAATGGGAGCACTGGCTGCGGGCATGAGGTTCTTTGCCGGATACCCAATCACACCCAGCACAGAGATCGCAGAATTCCTCTCAGTCGAACTGCCAAAGGTAGGAGGTACTTTCATACAAATGGAGGATGAGATATCCAGTATGGGTGCCATTATCGGTGCCTCACTGGCCGGAGTTAAATCCTTGACCGCCACCAGTGGCCCTGGATTCTCGCTAATGCAGGAAAACCTGGGTTACGCATCAATGGCAGAGATTCCCTGCGTATTAGTAAACGTAATGAGGGGCGGGCCAAGTACCGGGATGCCCACCAGGCCCAGCCAGGGTGATGTGATGCAGAGCCGCTGGGGTACCCACGGCCCCCATCCCATTATAGTATTATCACCCCAATCAGTGCTGGAATGCTATACCCTCACAATCCATGCTTTTAACCTGGCTGAGAAATATCGCAGTCCGGTGATTATGCTCATTGATGGGATAGTCGGTCATATGTGGGAAAATATCCAGTTACCTGAAAAAATTGAGGTTATTGACAGACCTGAACCCACTGTACCACCCGATTGGTACAATCCTTATGATAACCTGCCTGGTGGTGAGATAGTACCACTGGTACCATTCGGTGAGGGATACAGATACCACGTGACTGGAATGGTACATGACAAATCAGGCTTTCCCACACTGGTTAATGAGGAAGTGGAACAGTGCCTGGACAAACTCATCTACAAGATCAAGAACAATTTACATGATATTATCAGGATAGAGGAATATATGCTTGAAGATGCCGACATCTGTATAGTGGCACACGGAAGTGTGGCCCGTTCTGCCCGTGAGGCCGTGAATATTGCCAGGAGCGAGGGGCTAAAGGCCGGAATGCTCAGACCGATAACCCTCTGGCCGTTCCCCAGGTTCCATCTGGAGAACATCAGTAAAAGGGTTAAGTTGTTCGTTGTGCCAGAGATGAATTACGGGCAGGTTTATGGCGAAGTGCTGAAATCCTGCCCCAAAAGAGCGGTGCGGGTCACCAGGGTAGATGGTGAACTGATAACCCCGGCCCAGATCATGGAAAAGATAGAGGGGGCAGCATTATGATACGTACTTCAGAGACCATGTACAAGTACCTGCGGCCTGATAAGGAATTTCCCCATGTATGGTGCCCGGGCTGCGGTATAGGCATAGTCATGGGTGCACTTGTCAGGGCTATTGAAAGGACAGGGTTTACCAAGGACGAGATCGTGCTTGTCAGCGGTATAGGCTGTTCAGGCAGGATGAGCACTTATCTGGACTTTAATACTCTTCATACTACACATGGCCGGGCACTATCATTTGCTACAGGCATCAAGCTGGCAAATCCAAAACTTAACATTATCGTGGTCATGGGAGATGGTGATGCCACTGCCATCGGTGGCAACCACCTGATACATTCCTGCCGCCGAAATATAGACCTGACTGCCCTTGTTGTTAACAACAACATCTACGGCATGACCGGGGGTCAGTACTCCCCTACCACGCCTATGGAACACAAGGCAAGTACCGCCCAGTACGGCAGCATAGAAAAGCCATTTGACATATGTAAACTGGTGGAGGCCTGTGGTGCATCCTTTGTAGCACGGTCAACTACATACCATTCCAAGATGCTGGATGCCCTGTTGTCCAGAGGTATAGCCAAGAAAGGTTTCAGCGTAGTAGAAGCCATGTCACAATGCCCGGTACAGTATGGAAGGCGCAATAAAAAAGGCAGTCCGGTGGACATGATGATGTGGTATAAGGACAATGCTATATCTAACCCGGCATTCAAGAAAATACCGCCGGGGGAGATAGGCGAACAGTTCCCAGTCGGTATTCTTGTAGACCTGGATGAACCCGATTACCTGGAAAGATACAGCCAGATTGTTAAAAATGCTGGTGGTGACAGGCTATGACGCAGCACAATATATGCTTATCAGGTTCGGGTGGCCAGGGTCTTATCCTGGGTGGCGCGCTGCTGGCGCATGCAGCAGTCATGGACGGAAAGAACGTGACAATGACCAGCAGTTATGGCCCTGAAGCCAGGGGTGGTGCCAGTAGGTCAAACCTGATAATCAGTGACAAGCCCATCGATTATCCCATTCCTGTAAAAATGGATGTTATACTGGCTATGAACCAGGAATCATGCGATAAATTTGTTCCTGAATTGAAGGATGATGGTATTTTAATAGTGGATTCTACCCTGGTCATGCACCCGCCCCCTATTAAACATTACAGCATTCCCTTTACAGAACTGGCTACAAAGGCAGGCGTGATCGTTATCGCTAATGTGATTGCACTGGGAAGCATAATAGCCCTTACTGATATCGTAAGACCGGTGTCGTTAAAGGAAGCTCTGAAAGAACGTATGAGGGCGAATTTGCTGCCTATTAATGAAAAGGCGTTGAAGATAGGGCTAAGGGAAGGTAATAAATTGAAGAAGAATATTGATGAGTATTATACTTACTGAATATAATATTATATATCGGTCAGATTCAATATTATATATTTAATAATATGTAATTTATATGGGTACTGAATCTATTTGTTTGTTTTGCCAGCTAAATGAAAAAAACACATTGTTGCGCCAAGACAAAGACGAAAAATTATGATAATAAAAATTAAAATTGCTATGGTGCTCTGTTTGAGCCTTATGCTGTGGGTGGGAAGTGCATAGGACGATCTAAATGAGACTGATAATCAAACTGGCAATGATACTGATGCCATTGATGATAATATCAGTAAGGAACTATTCTATGATGCATATCCCGGTGGAACAGATAATATCCCCCCATTTAAAGGTGCAATTGGAACGGAAGGTTCTTCAGATGGAACAAAAGGTAATGGTAATCACAACAACTGAACTATTATATAGCTGAGTGCCTTACCACATCATGAAAATTTACTTTTTTTTATTAACCGATATACCGCAGGTCTTCATCTGCACCAATATCACGTGGTCCCTGTATCTGTTCCATTTCAAGGATCTTTGCCATTATACGCTCCATGTCCCTGGCTCTTTCCTCCAGGCTTTGGGTATCGACCTGCATATCCAGGATAGAACTAAGCACGGTCAGTACTGCCTGAGCACTTTTCGGGTCTACAAGATAACCTGAAGTAGTACCCATAAGACAAGCGGCATCAATTCCCCTCATTTTACTCAAACCCAGAAGCAGGCCAGACACGCCTACTATTCCGCCAGCAGGCTCGTTGTCCTTGAATTCCACACCAAACCCTTTAAGTTCCTCTATCATGTCGGTATTGTTCACCGCACCCAGTACGGATTCGCTTTCAGTAAGCTGTCCTGTGCCATAGCCACCAAGGGTATAGATACGCTTAACATTGTACTCTGTTGCTATGTTCAGTATGATATCAGAGATTTCATAATGTCCTTCATTGGTAACGCTCTGATGGTCTCCCACCACAATCAGCAGGTCATTATGGGTGTCTGATTTATGCGCATAGAATTCATTTTTTACAAGTTCAACTGAAAAATCATCATTTACAATAACCTGTGGAGGAAAATGGGGAGAATATATCTCCACGATCTTCTCAGTTTCAAGTTCTTCCACAATCTGCTCGGCTACAAGTTTGCCCACATGGCCTACACCTGGCAGACCTTCGATCAGAATGGGGTCTTCCAGTTCGACTTCTTTTAAAATCTTTACAATTGTTTCTTTCATTTGTATTTAGCTCTCTTTTAACTGACTTTTCATCAATCGCCTGTATCGACCGTACCTGTCTTCCGGTGAGAACCGGGCGGGTCTCGGGTTAATAGTTATATCGCCGCAGGATGGGCACTTATCTTTTAGCGTATAATTGGCGCATCCTGTACAGTATTTGATATGTTGACCCATGATAATCCTTCAGGCTTTGGCTTCAATATGCCTGTGGAATGAGCCTATACCCTTGGCATTTTTGATAACTTTGATAGCTGCATCTGCAGATTGTTTGAGTACATTCTCGGCTTTTTTGTAATCAGGAGCTGTAACATGTATTCTGTATCTCGGAGCACCCAGGTATATGACATCAATTTTCACGTCTTCATCCACTTTTATCTTGGCAGCGGATTTAAGTGATTTGTTGATAAAATCTACGCCATCAGGTGCCGGGCATGAGAGATCCATATATCCTGTGATCTCTACATATGGAATTTTTATATTTTCGATTCCCACATTGCTGATGGCTTCGGCCTGTTCACTATTCACCCCTACATCTATCAATGCATCTGCACCGTTGTGCATACCTTCTTCAAAGGCTGCATATACGCTGTCATACACTTCATATAGCTGGTCAACAAGTTCTTCCAGTTTCTCAGGACCGGTTTTGGTGACCTCGGCCACATAATTTATCCAATTTTCTGCCTTTTGCTCATTCTTCCAATCATGTATCTTTTCCCGGCGCTGGTGTTCATTAACGTCCTTCAAAGATAGGTCGATATGATGCTTGTCGGGTTCAACATTCAGGACCTTACAGACGATCTTTTGTCCCTCCCTCACATGATCCCTGATGTATTTGACCCAACCGGCAGCTACTTCTGAGATATGGATCAGGCCTTCTTTTTGGCCGTATTCGTCAAGTTCGGTAAATGCACCGAAGTCCTTTACCTGCTTTACTGTACAGACAACTAGTTCATCCTCTTCAGGCCAGCCTTTTCGCTCCATATTTATCTCCAGTATCAATTCTTAGTGTATCTATTCCAGTACTTCAAGTATCTGTGTCTTGATTATTCCCTTTCCGCCTGTGGGTTCTGCAAGTGTGCGGCCGCATACCTGGCAGAGGATAATACTGCTGGCACTGCCAAAGATCACCTGTTCGTTGTCACAATCATTGCACTTGACTTTAAGGAATCTGCTTTTTGGTTCTTGTAACATTTTTGCATTCACCCCGTAAGTTCGAACTTACCGGCTCTGAAACATTTCTTCTGGTATGCTTTCTTGCATACGGTGCACCGGTACCTCAGTGCCACTTTCTTTGTCGGCTTGTCGCCGCCGGGCACCTTTGAGAACTTGCCTGTATTGCCTATTCCCTGATGTCTGTGTTTCTGTCTTGTAATTCTCGTCATTGACGATGCCTTACCTTTCTTGACCCTTTCTACTTTATGCTCTGTGTGGGTCTTGCAAAATGGGCAATGCGTCCTGAACTTTGTTGGCATCTTCATATTAGTTTCATCCTTTGTGAGTGATATTATTTATTCTGATTATTGTCAAGTACTTTCTATCTGTACTGCTACTTTACGTTTTATGAGGGGATTCGCATTTACTTTCGGTAAAACAGCCACATCCTGGGCACTCAGTCTATAGTTGCGTCCATCAGCACCCCTGAATTTCGGGATATCCTTTAGTAATCGCACAACAATGTATTCTTTATTTAAATCCTTTTTGCCTGTTTTATCTGAGTCCTTGCCCATTTCTTCTTTATGAAGTGGTGGAGAAGTAACCTGTGTTTCGGTTTCCCGAGGGGATGATTTTTCAGTTCCGGGTGCAGTTCCGGGTGTATTACCGGCTGCCAATGCCCCCGATATATCCTGTTTCTCATCTATTGGTTCTTGATCCGGTACTCCTGGTATAGTCCCTGTATCAGTCGGTATCGCTCCGGACACTTTATCACCGGCACCGCCTGCCGGAACCGTGTGTTCATCAGTATCCTTCACCGGTGTTGTGATCGCAGGTTTAATGTCAGGTTTAAT
>DUIM01000184.1:0-2430 GCA_013330355.1 Methanosarcinales archaeon | reverse complement strand
TTAATGTCAGGTTTAATGTCGGACCTATTGTCAGGTCTAATCCCTGGTTCATTTTCAGTTAATGTGCTAAGAATGGTTTCGATGGTATTTTTCTTACCTGAGAGGATTGCGTCAAGTACCTGTTGGTATACATGCCTCTCCTCGGGGGTCATATTCTCAATATCATGGGCGATATTGGTAGGGTTTTTTGAAAAAGCCTTACCAGAAGCCATTTTAATAATCTTGCGTGTACGCTTGTTGAATATCTTGTCAACTGTTGACAGAGCATTCTTCAGTTCATACTGGATCATGATACTTTCCTCGGAATGTCTCCTGGATATTTTCCGGTCAGCTTCTTCCAGTTCCCTGATATATTCCTTTACCGCTGAGTAGAAATCAGAAGCTATCCTCGACATGGTAGGTTTTTTCTCTTCCTCCAGAACACGGACAAGGTCTTCGAATTTCATGCCACTCCCCCCATATATTCGGCAGCACCCTTACACATCAGGTAAATAGCCGCATATTCGGGCAGTACATTAGCCCCTTCCTCCACTTCGAATTTCTCACCCATCATCTCAACTGTAGTGGCCCTGGTGACATTTATCTTTATCTCATTATCCCCGAACACCACAGCATCCACCAGGGGTTCGAACCGGTGCAGCTCATCCACTGTTAACGATACCACCTTCATGCCTGATTTTCCGTGCAGGGACGATGCCGCCCTTATCAGGCGCTTTATGTCGGCTGTTACAGGTTCATCGATATGGACACCTATATGTGGTATGACCTGCTGCAAGGCAGTTTCCCAGAACCCTGCAGGTATTGAACTCAATGCACCAAAATTCCCCATCCGTAAAAGTTTGAGTTGAGCCGGATCGTTAACAGAATCTATTATCTTTTGTGCTGTTTTTTTCCCGATCCTGTCAAATTCCATGAGTCTCTTTGCAGGATTCTCATCACCAGTCAGTTCCTGCAGGTACCTGATCAATTCGCGGTTTACCAGCCTGCCCCACCCGCCCTGAGATTCGGAAGGGAATACCAGTATCTTTGATCTTTTATCATCACCTTCCACGTATTTTTTCTTAAAAATGTGGTCCAGGTCAAGACCGGTACCGCTCAGATAATCCACGATCTCCCTGCGCTGGGCGCTGTCCAGGGACAGTACCCTCTGGTCCCTGACATGGACATGATACCCCCTGCCTCCCGAAAAGGCAATGTGGAGGCTCCCCTCACCAAACCCGAAATCGTCCATTAAAAACCCGACCAGTTTTATGATCTCCTGCTTTGCAGTATCAAGCATGACCTTGAAGGAATCCGTCTTCACAGGCAGGTGGTCGGCATCGATATCGAAGATCAGGTCTGCGCCCTCCCAGTTCTTTTCCTTCATGGTAGGGGCACCGGGATGCTGGTAGTAGGCCGCAGAATGGTACACATGGGCCGGGACCATGGCCTGGATATATTCCTGCATCTCACCAACGCTTATAAATGCTTTGTGCCGTCGCATACCTGAATCCGGGTCAAACATTAAAAATCCCCATTCCCGTTCCTCAAGACATGGCGGCGGCTCAGGCGGCTCTTTCCTGTAATGTTCCCGGAACTTGCGTTTAATGAACAGGATGGTATTGAGTTCCATCTGTCAACGACTTAGACCTGATAATATGTAAAATTTGGTTTTGAGAAAATAATTATCATGTAATGGAACAATTCCCCAATCATGAATATCAGGACCAACGACTTCGACCTTGACAGTACACTGGACTGCGGACAGGTATTCAGGTGGCAGCACAGCGGTGAATGGTGGACCGGCGTGGTCCGTGGCCATATTGTGCAGGCAAAGCAGGCTGGTAGTGACCTGGTGGTTGACACCGGCCTGGACAGGGATAGCATCAAACGGTATTTCAGGCTGGATGACGACATGGCAGGAATATACAGCCGGATCAACACCGACCCTGTAATGGACGACCTGATACATCGCTTCAGGGGGCTGCGGCTGATAAGACAGGAACCCTGGGAATGCCTCATATCCTACATGGCCTCAAGCTGCAAGTCCATCCCAAATATCAAGGATTCCATTTCCAACCTGTGCAGGCACTACGGCGATGACCTGGGCCGGGATTTTTCGTTCCCCACTGCCGATGTGCTGGCCCGGACCAGCGAGAGCAGGTTGAGGGAGACTAAACTGGGATTTAGGAGTGTAAATATACTGGAAGTGGCGAGGAAAGTGGACAGTGGGGAACTTGACCTGGAAGCACCTTTTGAACTGGAATATAGAGAGGCCAGGGAGCTGTTGATGGGGATGCGTGGCATCGGTCCGAAGATCGCCGATTGTGTACTGCTGTTCGCCTATGATAAGATGGAGGCCTTTCCGGTGGACACCCATATCCTGTCGGTCATGGAGGAACACTACGGGTCTTTCATTGAGGGGGCGAAAAGCAAAAGAGGTGAGGCCAT
>DUIM01000159.1 GCA_013330355.1 Methanosarcinales archaeon | reverse complement strand
TTCTCATACTCTGTCAGATTTACCATTGTTTGTACCATTGTTATCACTCATTATGTTTTGTTATATGCCATAACATATTATTACATAAAACCTTCGATGCCAACGTGCAAATCAGAGTTTCGCCCAAACCCGCGGATGATCCGATCCACAAGGCAAAGAACACCATAGCGGACGGGGATATCAAGGTTCACACGAATTAAAGGAGATATATCGAGTGACTCTGGTGCTCCGTTTCTGGCGACGGGGCAGCGCAGCGCAGGGGAGTGGAGATAGCAGGGTGCAGGAGAGCGAAGGAATAAAGGGGGGCTGGAATCTTTAAAAATAACCGCAGATACACGTAAATAAAGGACAATGTCCTGGATACGTCCCTGCCAGATAAGTTTACTCGTTAGGGAATCCCCTACGCAGTCCCAGGCCCCTGGCCATATCCAACACATTGTAATATTCCTCAATATATACAGACCTGTCAATCCCCTCGAATTCCAATGCACGATATGCGGGCCTGTACTGGGACATAATATTCACATAGCTCTCTCTTGATATTTCATTTGCAATGAACTCCAGCACCTGCAGGCTATCTGCCCCGTTATTGGGAAGTACCAGGTGGCGTATCAGCAGCCCGTGCAAGGCAATAGTCCGATCGATCACAAGATCGCCCACCTGCCTGTGCATCTCACGCACCGCCTGTTTGCACACTTCGAAATAATCAGGGGCATCGCTGTACAGTTTCGCACTCTCAGTGCCTCCATACTTGATATCAGGCATGTAAATATCCACAATACCGTCAAGCAGTTCCAGGGTCTCAACATTCTCGTAACCGCTGCAATTATACACAACAGGCAGTCTCAAACCCTTTCTGGCTGCAATAGCCACAGCCTTTACAAGATGGGGTGTGTAATGCGTAGGAGTAACAAGATTGATATTGTGGCATCCGATACGCTGGAGCCAGAGCATGCTGTCTGCCAGTTGTTCTTCTGTGATTGAATTACCTTTTCCTTCATGGCTGATATCATAATTCTGGCAGTACACACATCGCAGATTACAATTGGCAAGGAACACAGTACCCGAACCTCCAATTCCAGCAAGGGGAGCTTCCTCCCAGAAATGGGGCTGGACCGAGGACACCACCATGTCAGTTCCGGCCTGGCAGTACCCGATCTCACCATCAAGCCTGTTCACACCGCAATTCCTTGGACAGATATCACACTGCTCCAGTTTTGAATAAAGCGTTTCGATACGGTTGTCTATCTCACCACTATTGACCAGTTCCAGGTAGGCCGGCTCAAATTCAGTTAAATAATTTATTTTTCCATTCATCTTCGTAAGATCATCGTCCTGAGGCGGTCTGCCGCCTTACTGGCACTGTCAGCAATGTTGCCCATATCCCGCAGCAGACTTATCAAATAGAACACGCCCACACCGCCAAGTTCTTCCTCGTATTTGAAGACCGTGGCCTGGAGTTGTTTTTTGGTAATATCTGTTTCATGTTCCAGTTCCTCGACTATAGGGACCTTCTTGAGTATCCTTTTTATTTCCTTTTTACTGAAAGATGTTTCAAGGAGTTTGGCAATATCATCCACCATATCCTCATAGGCATCAACCGTCTTGACAATACGCTCCATCAACTCCAGCACCCCTTCCTTGATCTCAGGCTGGAGTTCAGTCTCCCTCAGGGTAAGCCAGTGGGCAGTATGATGGGCATTATCTGCGATCGAGTCCTGGGGTTTCAAAAAAGAGAGCAGGTCATTAGAGTCTACCGGCAGCATCATGGAACTGGGTATGAGCTTACGTATGGTCTGTTTGATTATATCAGCCTCATACTCTATAGCAGATATTTCAGAGTCAAATGTATGCACCGCCATATAATCGCCTTTGCAGTAGGCTTTTACCGATTCCTGCAGCTTTTGTACAGCCTGCCCTCCCTTCTCTGCATGGGTATGAACCGGTTTGAAGGGTGATTCCCCGAAGATTCCAAGAACAGAACGAATATACTCAATTGGCATTATAGCACCTTCATTAATATTACAAATATTAACCCGGATGTCAGGGCGGCCACTGGCACCGTGATTACCCAGGATACAATTATTTTCTTTATAACACTTAAATCAACCGCCGCAAGACCACCTGCCAGTCCCACACCCACAACTGCCCCAACCAGGGTATGGGTAGTGGATATTGGTAATGAACTGTAGGAATGAGCGAAGACTACCACAGCCGTGGCAAACTCGGCTGAAAAACCCCTTGTGGGCGTCAGCTCAGTTATGCTGCTGCCGACTGTTTCAATAACCTTCCAGCCCCAGGTCCCAAGACCGATCACGATGCCGATACCGCCGATGGCCAGTACCCATACCGGAATGACGCCGTACTCGGTAATGTTGGCAGCAGACAGGGCTGCAGACAGCGGGCCTATGGCATTGGCAACATCATTTGATCCGTGGGCAAGTGCAACAAAACAGGCAGACAGTATCTGGAGGTACCCGAATTTCTTTTCCAGCTTGTAGGGGTCATCAACACGTGCCAGCAGGAAAATACGTATAATTGTGAATATGATAAATGCCAGCAAGGCCCCGATAAGTGGAGATGTGATCCAGGAAAATACGATCTTTCCCAGAACGACCCATTGTATCTGGTCAATAGTGAATGTATCAACAAACAAGGTAGCAACCAGTCCAAAACCTGTTACTGCGCCCACGATTGCATGGGTCGTTGAAACGGGCATATGGTAGAAGGTGGCAAAAGTGATCCAGAAACCGGCAGCAAGTATTGCCGCCAGGGAACCGATTATTACAATGTTCGGGTCAACACTTATAATATCTTCAATGGGTACAATACCCTTTGCGATCTTGGTTGTGACCCTGTCGCCGAATGCAAGCGCACCGACCAGTTCAAGTGTGCCTGCTATAATTACTACCTGTTTGAGCGATAATGCACCAGTACCAACCGAAGTGCCCATTGAATTGGCCAGGTCGTTGGCACCGATATTCCATGCCATATACAGACCAGCCAATAACACTAACAGTATGATCGGATCGAAAATATCCATCTCTTTACCTCATTTGTTCAGGTCCTGCTTTTCGCCGGTTACCATGTACACAACTCTTTCACATAGGTTGTTTATGTGGTCGCCCATACGTTCCAGGTATCGTGATGCAAATGTAAGATGTGATGCATTGGCTATCTTTTTTGGGTCCTCGATCATGTAAGTGATGAGTTCCCGCCTGACCTGGTCGAATAGCGCATCGACTTCCTCGTCCCTGGAAGCAGTATCCCTTGCCAGTTCCACATCCTGCTTTTCAAGGGCTTCAATACTACCGTCCAGCATCTCCTGCAGGATATCAGACATCCTTGGGATATCCACCAGTGGTTTGATGTGCGGTGAACCTGCAGTGGCCTTGGTGATGTATGCAATTTCAACTGCCAGGCCACTTATACTTTTGAGGTCGATGATCATCTTCAGGGTGCCCTTTAGCATCCTGAGCTGGGCGGGTGACACTTTTATTGTCATGGTCCTGGTGCACTTATCTTCAACAACATCACCGAATTCATCGATCTCCCTGTTCATTTCAATGACCTTATCTGCCAGGCCAGTCTCCTGTTCTTTGAGGGAAGTGACGGTCCGGTCAATGGAAAGCCTGGTACACTGCCCCATCTCCTTAATATCCCGGATAATATCCCTGATTATGTTATCAACATCTGTTTGTGTTTTATCCACCATATTTCCACCATGTCAGATACTCAAAATATGTTTTATCCATAGTAACATCTTGTTACAAAATGGTTTAGATATTTTTCGATCCTGTGTTTACTGCCAAGGTATCTAAATATTTTCTACATAAAATATATAGTTATATATAGGAGTTGTATATAGGAGTTGTATATAGGCCACTCCTTACATCAGGATTAATGTTATATCAATTACATATACAACTACAATGCCTGACACAATAATCAAAAACGCCCGCATCTTTTACCAAGGCCAGATACATGAAGCGGAGCTGGCAATTGAAGATGGCAAGGTCGCAGAGATTGCAAAGATCATACCCCTTAATGATTTCGATGTTGTTATCGATGCAAAGAATATGCTGGTACTCCCCGGCATTATCGATGTCCACGTTCATTTCAGGGAACCGGGTATGAGCCACAAGGAAGACTGGTACTCAGGTTCATGTTCGGCTGCTGCCGGCGGAGTGACCACAGTAATAGACCATCCCAACACTATACCTCCTGTGCTGGACAAAGACTCTTTCAAGGCAAAACAAGAACTTGCCTCTTCAAAATCCATAATCGATTTCGGGATCAATGCCGGTGTAAAGGATAACCTGGATGAGCTTGCCTCATTGTGGAAGGCAGGCTGCTCAGCCTTTGGCGAGATATTTCTTGGTGAGAGTACGGGTTCTATGACTGTGGAGCGCGACCACATGAGCGCAGCATTGCAGATCACCCGCGACCTGGACGCTCTGGCATGTATCCACGCAGAAGACCGGGAGATACTCGAATCATACGGCAAATTGACAAAGGGGGACCGGGACCCAGAGTCTTATTCAAAGAGCCGCCCTAATTTGTCAGAAGCAGTGGCAGTTGCCAATTCTATTGAAGATGTTATGGCTTTCAATGCAAATGCACACTTGTGCCATATCAGCACCAGGGAAGCTGTTGGTATCATCCGGGGTGCCAAATGTGGAAATTACGGGGATTCCAGGGGCACGGTCACGGCTGAGGCTGCACCGCACCACTTGTTCCTGTCAAATAAGGATTACGACCGGCTGGGCACCCTTGGCAAGATGAACCCACCTCTTCGTAAAAGGCGCAGTCTCCAGTACCTGTGGAATGGCTTGAACGATGGCACCATTGATGTTGTGGCCTCTGACCATGCGCCCCACACCGAAGCAGAAAAACAGACAGATATCTGGTCAGCACCTGCAGGTGTGCCCGGTGTTGAGACCATGCTGCCACTGATGTTGCTGGCGGTGCGGCGAAATCTTATCCCTCTGCCCAGGATGGTTGATGTTATGTGCACCAATCCTGCAATGATATTCGGACTGAAAAACCAGAAGAAGGGGGCTATCTGGAAAGGCTTCGATGCCGACCTGGTGCTTGTGGATACTGCAAATATATCTAAGGTTAATGCCGATAAGCTGCACAGCAAGGCAGGCTGGAGTCCCTATGAAGGTATGGATGCTATATTCCCTTCAATGACCATATCCAGGGGCGAAATGATCTGGGATGAAAGTATCCATGCAAAAAAAGGGCGTGGTAAATTCCTGCCCGGTGCGGGGTATGAGGAAAAGGCAACTGAAGAGCCGGCGGCAATGTGCAGTATTGACGAAAAATAACCATACCATGGTGTGAGTATGAGCGAAATAATCTCAAGCATTGAGAAAAAGGCGGTGGAGAACCATGCCCGTGTTGCCTTGGGGTTGGGCAGCGTAAGTCCTAAACTCCTGCACAGTGCGGCTCTGGCAGGTGAGTTCGCAGAAGTGGTACTGGTTGGGGACAGCAGTGAGATTTACG
>DUIM01000133.1 GCA_013330355.1 Methanosarcinales archaeon | reverse complement strand
GTCTGCGCCGTGGTCCTGTCCAGTCCCTGGTGCACGCCGCCGTCTGCCAGCGCCTCTATTATCATAAAAATAAATGCAGGCCCGCTGCCGGACAGCCCCGTAACAGCATCCATCAGGTGCTCGTCCACAACAACAGTCCGTCCCACAGCACCCAGAATCTTGCGGGCGGTTTCCACATCGGCTTCGGTAGCCGCATCTCCCGGACAAATAGCCGAAGCAGCCTCGCCAACTGTGGCGCAGATATTAGGCATGACCCTCACTATCCGGGTCCCGCCAGGCAGTTCATCAGCCAGGCTGTCGATATTCACACCCGCTGCAATAGAGATGAACAGATGCTCCTTTATAATTGATTCCTTGATACCCTGCAGCACATACCTGATTATCTGGGGTTTCACTGCAAGTACGACCACATCCGCCTTTTCCAATGTATGCATGTTATCGCAGGAAACAACAATTCCCAATTCCTCAGCCATTGTATCCAGTTTCTGCTCATCAATATCACTGGCACATATCCTGTCAGGTTTCACCAGGCCGGCATTTATCATGCCCCTGATAAGTGCCTCCCCCATCTTACCTGTTCCAATAAATCCTATTGTCAAGTTTTTCATCCGAATCACCGGTTTACTTCGCATTTCGCTTAGGCTTCATATACTCTATAGCATCTTCAAGACCGCTGGCTTTCAGCGTCTCATCTGTAGGTATGCCATCCATATCCCAGCCCCTGCGCTGGTAATATATATCCAGTATCTCCCTGAACTCGTCCCTGTCCAACACCTTTCCCGCATGGGGCCCCGTTTTGATCGGGTCATTGAACACCCGCTCAGGCGGCTTATCATCATCCCTGGTCAACCCCAGCCTAATATTTATAGCACGTGTCAGGTTGTACACGTCATTACTTAGTTTCAGTAGTTCATCCAGTGTAAACTCAATGCCGACAGCTGCACTAAAGAACTCGGCATAGGTATTCTCATCAAATCCCAGTTCTATCCATGGCAGCCTGCACACACCCAGCATATCGAATAAGGGTCGAACGGTCTGGTGATATATGACGAGGTCTGCCTTTTCGTTAAGGTCCCAGTTGCATCCCATCTCCAGTTCCTTTGCAATAGGCCAGGCTCTTGCATGGTGTGCCCCGATATCCGAGGTTGCATATCCCAGCGCCATGGTCATGGCCACCCTGGCATCGTATGCAGACTGGTCCAGTCCTTTCACATGGTTTACTATGGGTGCCAGCTGAGGCCAGCGTTCTATCACGCCATATGCACCCTCTGCCAGTGTATCGCCCACACCTTCCCTGAAGGCTATCTTACGTATCATTTCCATGATACTTTCATCATCACCCCAGATCAATGCCATGCCGTCCAGGTCTTCAAGTGTGACGAGGTCTTTCTCATAGGCCTCTATCATGACACTGATAAGACTGCCCGCTGTAATGGTATCTATGCCGTATTCGTCGCACAGGTAGTTGGCCCTGACTATGGCACTAAAATCACTTACACCCACATTGGAACCGAACATGGCAGCAGTCTCGTATTCGGGCCCCTCGATGACCGTACCCGCATACTTTCCGTCCTTGACCAGGTTCACATTACCGCATGCCATGGGACAGCCAAAACAGGCAGTATCGCCGATCTTGTATTCCAGTTCCATGACATCGCCGTTTATCTTCCCCGCATCCTCAAAATGGGTATCCTTGAAGTTGTGGGTGGGTATGATGCCTGTCGTATTGGCATAATCGATAACACTCATCAGGCCCTGGCGCTGCCAGAACTCGAACAGGTTGTGCTGGGAAAGTTTCCTGTATGCTTTGTCACTGATTCCGGTGAGTCGTTTCAGGTCTGCCACTGGCAGGTCCCTGGTGCCCCTTATGGCAATGGCTTTCAGGTTCTTTGAACCCAGAATGGCACCCATGCCGGTACGTCCTGCATTGCGTCCCCAGTCAGCAGTGATACACGCCATTTTGACCATTTTCTCACCCGCAGGACCGATTGATGCCACCTTTACAGTCTCATCACCGATATCCTCACGTAACTGGTGTTCGGTCTCTATGCTGCCCATGCCTGCGTATTTTTCAGCGCTGTTTAGCTGGATATCATCATCATCTATCCAGAGGTAGGATAACCCGGGTGCTTTACCCTTGATAACCACTGCATCGTATCCTGCTTGTCGCAGTTCCACTCCGAACATGCCGCCTATATTGCTGTCTCCGTATATGCCTGTGGTCGGACTGATGGAACAAATGGATGTTTTTCCGGCTGATGGCAGGTATAATCCTGACAGGGGGCCGGGGGCTATTACTATGATATTTTCAGGGCTTAAGGGGTCAATATCCTCTTTCAAGTGCTCCCATACCAGCCTGGCACCCCAACCTCTTCCCCCTATGTATTTCAGGGCGAACTCCTCGTCTACTTTTTCTACACTGGTCTTGCACTCGCTCATGTCAACATGCAGGATCTTCATGAAATATCCGCCATTAATGCTCACCTGGAATCACCCCTTGTACCGCCGGTCTCGATCTCGGCGTATCTCAGTTTTTTCTTTTCACCATGCTCAAAATATTCGACTTCCTGCATGTTGGCATACTGTAATGCAGATGCTAAGCGGTGTGCCTGGCCCAGGGTATGCTCGGGGACATACAGGATGGCTTTTTTGGGACATGCTG
>DUIM01000165.1:19348-19616 GCA_013330355.1 Methanosarcinales archaeon | reverse complement strand
CTATAAGAGCAGAGATACGGTGGAAAAAGGGTTTTTTGAATTGAATACGGATTTTAGTGTCTGTCCGATACGTCACAGCAAGGATAGACGAATTGAAACACATACAATATTTACTATTTATGGTTATTTCTTCGTTTCTCTATTGCGGGCGATTCTCAAGGGTAAAGGAGTGGAATATTCATTTCGTGAGCTGCTCTATACGATAAAATCGGGAAGGTCTGTGGTTGGTTATTACGAACATGAAGTATTCAAGGATAAGCGACTTTAT
>DUIM01000165.1:18338-18961 GCA_013330355.1 Methanosarcinales archaeon | reverse complement strand
GAGGTATGATTTGAAGCTAGAACCTTACACCTACAGTTTGAAATAACTGGAAAATGGCTGATTTCGGGTGGGTCGAATGATAGTGGTTTTGAAGTGGTTTAGCTTTAGCGTTTTTATGTTTTTTGGTCTCTCGAAGTTGAGGTTCAAAGCCTGAACGGTTGAAAAATTGTAAGTAATTCAGGGACACGACCCGGAAAGTGAGATAGACGCAAACGTATTATAAAAATAATCGGCAAAAGTGCACTGAAAGTATTGATTGAATCACATCACATAAGCTGGATTAATCAAGCAAATATCTACCTCTCAACCACAGTCCCTCCCCTCCCCTCCAGCGCCTCAACCACACCCTCAGGCCTGCACACTACCGCCCGCTTCCCGCCCTGCTCCACAAATTCCACAGCCGCCTGTATCTTAGGACCCATGCTCCCGGGCAGGAACTGCCCCTCAGCCAGATAGCGGCGCGCCTCCTCCACAGTCAGCCTGTCCAGTTCCACCTGCTCAGGTGTATTATAATTCAGCGAAACCTTATCCACAGTGGTCAGGAACATCACCACATCAGCCCCGATCTCAGCAGCAAGCAAACTGGAAGCCAGGTCCTTATCGATCACAGCATCCACACCCTT
>DUIM01000165.1:16086-17942 GCA_013330355.1 Methanosarcinales archaeon | reverse complement strand
CACCAGTTCCCTGATCACTCCCGCCTCAACAATATCCACTGGCCTTGGCGAGGCCACAACACGCCGCCAGCCACGCCCGCTGTCCTCCACCACAATATGACCGCACCGCTCAACCTCATCAGCCTCCTCCCTGCTGTAAAAAGGTCCGACAGGCTTGGTTGGATGCCCGAATGCAGGGTCATCCCGGTCCACCAGCACCTGCGTCACAACCGGCGCCACTTTTGTATCAAGATGGTGGTCCTTCAACTGGTTGACCAGGCTTTGGGCTATCATATATCCCATGCTCCCCTGTGACTGCGCCACATCCACATTCAGCGGCACATACGGCACCTTACCCCTGGCAGCCTCCACCTGTATCATGATAAAACCCACTTGGGGCCCGTTCCCGTGGGTCAGCACCACCCTGTGGCCAGCACGCACCAGGCTGGCAATGTGTCCCATTGATTCAAAAGTATTGTCGAACTGCTCCTGAATTGTGCCTTTCTGCCCGGGCCTGATAATGGCATTACCGCCAAGGGCAGCCACAATAAGGCTCAAGCACCCACCCTGAGGAATTCATCTATTACGGTTTCCAGGGTAATCTCTCCGATCTCCTTAATCTCGTAGCGTACCCTTGTGGACGGTTTATTGATACTGATCTCCCGAGTCAGGTCGATGGGAGTGCCTATGACCACAGCATCGCAGTCCACCCGGTTGATAGTTTCCTCCAGGTCCCTGACCTGCCGGGGGCTGTAACCCATGGCAGGCAGCAGCGCGCCCGTGTCAGGATACTTCTTGAAGGTCTCGGTAATAGTTCCCACAGTATACGGCCGCGGGTCAACAATCTCCCTTGCCCCTGCCTTGTTGGCCCCGATGGTGCCTGCACCGTATTTCATGCCGCCATGGGTCAGTGTGGGTCCATCCTCCACCACCAGCACCCGTTTTCCCCTTATCATTTCAGGGTGCTCCACCGTGACAGGTGAAGCCGAGTCAATTATCCTGGCGCCCGGGTTGACCTCCATAATATTGCGGCGCACCTGTTCGATCTTTTCAAGTTCTGCGGTATCCTGCTTATTGATTACCACCACGTCAGCCATTCGCAGGTTGATCTCACCCGGATAATATGTAAGCCCGTCCCCGGCCCGGTGCGGGTCTGCCACCACAATGCCTAGGTCAGGTTTGAAGAACGAAAAATCATTATTACCACCGTCCCATACCACGATATCTGCCTCTGCTTCGGCTCTTTGCAGTATCTTTTCATAATCCACACCTGCAAACACAGTACAGCCCGCATCGATATGGGTCTCGTATTCCTCCCTTTCTTCTATGGTAGTACCCATGGCATCCAGGTCTTCGTAGCATGAGAAACGCTGTACTGCCTGTTTTGCCAGGTCCCCGTATGGCATTGGGTGTCTTACAACTGACGAGGTCTTGTCCAGCTTTCGCAGGATCTGGCATACTTTTTTACTCACAGAGGTCTTACCGCTGCCTGTACGTACTGCACATACCGATATCACAGGTTTGGTGCTCGTAAGCTGGGTGGAATCGGGTCCCTGCATAATAAAATCAGCACCAGCGGCATTGACCATTGCGCCTCTGGACATGACATAATGATACGGCACATCACTATAGGCGAATACTACCTGGTCAATGGAATGCGAATGTATCAGGTCAATAAGCTCTGCTTCCGGGTATATGGGAATGCCGTTAGGATACAGGTCGCCTGCCAGTACAGCCGGATATGTCCTGCCCTCAATATCAGGTATCTGGGTAGCAGTGAACGCTGCCACCTGGTAGGCAGGATTATTTTTGAAAAATACATTGAAATTGTGGAAATCACGACCTGCCGCCCCCATTATTATGATTTTAGTTAGATT
>DUIM01000165.1:9615-15714 GCA_013330355.1 Methanosarcinales archaeon | reverse complement strand
GTTTATAATAATATTTGCCCTTACATATTCAATTATTCTGGCATAATATTAAATCCCATTTTCCTGAAATCATCGTCAAAGGTAAAAACATCATTAATGCCCATACTTTTCATCAATGCAAAACTGGTACAATCAGTAAAGCTCAATTGCTTGTCATTATATTTTTCAAAGATCGCCAGTGCATCCTCATAGACAGTCTCATCAACTCTCCACAACTCGATAATTTTGGAACTATGAATATTTTGTCCCCAGTTGACAGCCTGGGCATGTCCCACCTTGAACCTGATCCTGGTTAAAGTTTCATCTACGATATAATCTGTGGTGATAAGCCTTGTTGGCCTAAATTTTCCATTTTGCATGTCCATCAGGAAACGTTGAGCTGCTTTGTAGTAGTTATCCCTGTCATTTGCCAGTGCCAGAAATGCAGAAGTGTCTATGAAAAGCACACTTCATACCTCATATATCTGGTCATGGTTCTCTGACAGGTTTTCATCAGTTGAGAACATTCCCGATGTCTTGAAAAAAGGGTCATCCTTGTCAAGTCCTGACTTACTCCTTACCCAGAACAATACAGCCTCCCTGACAGCGTCCTTTAATGTGAGATGTTTCTCATCAGCCACTTTTTTCAGCCCTGAATATTCATAATCTTCCAGTTTTACCTGTACATGTTTGAATGACATGATATATCAACATGTAATATCAACATCTCATCATAAAATGTTATCGCTTGATGAAATCCTGTAATTCATGTAATTCGCCCCTGGTCTGTCAAGTAAGATCAACAGGGCTGGCAGCAGCGTCAGGGTCAACAACAATATCATCAGGATGGATGAGAATGCAATGATACCGAACCATACCATCAGCGGGAAAGGGGATAGCATCATGGCGGCAAACCCGCCTGATGTGGTAAGTCCCGAGGTCACGATGGCCTTGCCTATCCGTGAGATGGTGGTCTGTATTGCATCCTCCGGTTCGGCCCCGTTTTCCCTTTCTTCCTTATAGCGGTGCATAATATGGATGGAATAGTCCACCCCCAGACCCAGGATGATACTGTTGGTACTGATACTAAGCGTGGTCTGGGGGATACCCAGTATCCACATCAGGGCTCCGCTTATGGCTATCACCACAATTATGGGGGCCATGGGGATAAGCGCCCTTACAACTGACCCGAATATCAGGAACATGGCAAGGAATACGAACACAAAACTGAGAAGAGTCATACGTATCTGGCCGTCGGTCATGGTATGCCCGATCTTATTGTTAAGTAAAGGTTCTCCTGTTATGGTAATATCCATATCCGGTTGTACAAATTCGATAGAAGAGCGAATATTGTTAAGTGCATCGTCCAGTCTTTTTCCGTCCAGGTGTTCCACGGTCAGGTCGATGACCCCGAGGGTAGCATACGGATAATTGACAAGGCGTCGCCTCCTGGCAGGATCCATTTCATCGATCAGGTGCGGAATATCCTGGTTTTCAGGCAGGCTGCCACCGTCTGACAGAATTGAGGCAAGGCTACTTGTATGCATTACAGCAGGTTCATGCGCCTGCAAATAATCGGATAGGGTAAGCATTTCCTGCAATGTTTTCCTGTTTGTAATATCGTCAGACCTTATTACAAGGGAAATAGTATCGGTACCGCCTGTCAGGTCACGCATTTCCTCCATGAACCTTATGGCCTGGATATCCTGGGGAAAATATTGGTAGAAATCAGTTAGGGTATCCACCTTTGGATACATTGCCGCACTTGAAAAGGTCACACCGATAACGAGCAGCAGGATGAATATGGGATGTTTTGTAGAATTACGGGCAGTTTGTTCAAGAATCCTGTCCAGTATACCCCGGGCAGGTTCCTGGTACACTAAACTGCCTTTATCTACCAGTTTCAGGACGGCAGGGATGAACCAGATAGCAGTAATATATGACAGGATAAGCCCGATGGATACGGCCATGCCGAAATACTCCAGGTCAGGAATATTGGCGAAATACATACTGCTAAAGCCAACAAGGGTGGTGACAATGGCAAGTCCCACAGCCTTACCCATGCGGGTGATGGAGACCTCAATGGCCTCATCCACACCCAACCCCTTTGAGCGTTCTTCTTCGTATCTGGTCATGACCTGTATGCCGTAATCGATACCCAGGCCTATCAATACGCTTAAAAACCCTGTCAGGATCATGGACATGGGTATTTCCAGCACACCCATGAGACCGAATGCCATGGCCAGTGCAATGATGACCGCCATGAGTGGCAAAAACGGCAGATACCTTCCCCTGACAACGGTCCTGAAAAATATGTACAATATTGTTATCATTAATATTAGTGCCACACCGAACATCATGCCCATACTCATGCCCATGATCATCCCAAGCTGGTAGTCAAGCATTGGCCCGCCTGAGGCTTCTACTGTCACACCTGGGGGCCGGTCAACGAAATCAATGGCTTTTTCCATATCAACGGCAATGGCACCCGGGTGTTCGAGTTCGGGCACCTGGACAATGATAAGGGCGCTGTCGCGCCTGGGTATGACCCCTTCCAGGATACCGCGCTCGTATGCTGAGTGCAGAGCTTCCTGGCTTGAAGCTTCTTTTTCTGTGACCCTACCGGCAGCCGAACTGGTTGAGATTACATAATCCAGTCCTTCTAATTGCCTTTCCAGCCTGGCAAGGTAATCGAAAACATAGGGCTCAAGTACGTTCTCGGTCCTGACCATTACAAAGACCGTATCAGTACCGAAGTCTTTCTGGTATGCCTTGAAATCATTATATACAACACTGTCTTTTGGGAAGAAGGTTTCAGAACTGGTAACCATCTGTACCTGGGATGCAAAGAACAGGGAAATGAACACAGCAACTGCTAATATGCTGATGACGGTCTTTGGATGTTGTATTGCATTGGTTGAAAGACCATGCAGGATAAAGTGGCTTATTCTGGATATATTTACCTAACTCCGATAAACGAGAGGACTGTATATTAGTTGAATTTTTCAATTGTACATAATGTTATAAAATATCTTCAGTCAAAAGTTGCGATGGCACACCCAAGTGCAGCAGAGCTATGGGGTATAGTTATCAAGATTTAAGCAAGCATGCACACCCGAGTCTTACAGTCATAATTTGTCAGATGAAAAAAAAGAAAAAAGGAGGGGATGGAGGGAAAGAAATGAGATAATGTCAGAAATCTCAGGTGAGACAATTCAAACAGACATATTTGCCCATTGCCTGTATCTCTGAAGTAAGTTCGATATTCTTCTCTCCGCACGAATCGCATACCTTCCGTGTCAATACAAGTTCTGGTTTTACTTTTTCGTCCATTCGAATCACCGAACTATCATCATTGTTAATGGTATATAAATATTGTGGTGATTGTAATGATTATACATTATGATTTAGTGATTTAAATAAATATTTTTATTAGTTGAACGGGTACAAAGATATTACTCATACCTCAATGCATCTACCGGCCTTAATTTTGATCCCTGGTAAGCCGGAACGAACCCGGCGATAATACCTACCAGAACCGATACTGAAAGGGCAATTACAATAATATCAACTGAGACAAACGTCCCTCCCCTGGCCAAAGGCATGTCGCTCATCAAATATGGCATTACTCCCGATATAATAATACCTAAAATAACTCCAACAGTTCCGCCTGCAAGCCCGATAAGTCCCGCATAAAAAAGGAATATAGCCAGGATATCCTTATTTCTAGCCCCTATTGCCTTCATTATTCCTATTTCTTTTGTCTTCTCCAGGACTGACGTGAACATAGTATTCGAAATTCCGACCGAACCAACCAGAAGCGAAACAGCCGCAATGGCGGTTAAGAATGCACTCATGGAACTTATCATCCCTGACCTCATTTCATTCATCTGCTGACTGGAAGATACGCTGAAGTCCCGGTCTGTTTCAGTAACATGTCTGGTAATCATCAATTTTTTCTCGATCTTTTCAATAGCCGCATCAAGTTTATCCTCGTCCCTGATCTTCACAACAAGGGAATCATAGACATCCTTTTCTTTATCATCCAACAATTGGTATGCCATCTGGATAGGCATAACGATGCTGTTGCTTTCATCATCCAATATTCCAACTATCCTGAAAGCACTATCTCCTATGGTGATTACTTTATTTATACCCAAAGGCTGGTCAAAAAAACTATCTGCCAACCCTCCGCCTATTACAATGACATTCTGGTCAGCAGAATTGAGCATCCTGCCGTCACGTATTTCATTTGTTGTAACACGGGACCATACCTTCTGATCAACTCCTATAAGTCCGACAGATCCGCTTTTTCCAAGATAAGATACGTCTGCATTTCCCCTGATCTGGGTATCGATAAGTTCTATATCAGATAAACCTCGTAGTGCCTGGACATCAGTTCTGTCAAGTACTGTTTCCTCATCAGTAGCCTGGGCACCTGCCTCTTCCTGTATGATCCCGCCAATCCGTATATCTCCACCCCTGGAAAAACCAGGAGTAATGGTAATGATACTCCCTCCCAGGTCACCCAATTGTTCTGTAATTGATTTCTCCAAGCCTTCTCCCAGGGAGACAATTGCTATTACTGATGCCACGCCGATGACAATTCCTAAAATGGTCAGCCAGCTCCGCAACTTGCTGTGAACCACCATTTTCAAAGCGTGTTTCAGGCATTTGCTCAATTTCATTGCTATCGTCCACGATTTTCATTGAATTTCCGGTACAAATCCTTAATCTTAAATTGTGGATCGATCAACTTTCTCTTCCTATACTTATTGTATAACACAAATCCTGTTATCAGGATGATGAAACCGAGAATATACCATTTATATGTTTCAAAACTTCCGGTTATTCCCGATGGCATTTCCGAACCAATATCTTTAGGACCAATGATAGCCACCTCTTTTTCAATTACTTTCCGTTCACCAATAGTATCGGTATAAGCAATCTGGATTATAAGACCATTCGATTCCTGCCTTGTTATATCCTGGACATCCACTGTTCTTATGTCCTGATCCTGCAGGTCGGTCATTTGTTGCGTAGATATAATATTGAAACTGGCAACAGTATAATCACCCTTGTTAAGATTTCCGATTATTACCGAGTTTGGACCGCTAACCTGCCATCCATTTTGTCGGGGCACGATCACAGAAACAGAATATGCCGGATTGCTTCCTATATTTGCGACACTAAAGGTTGTTTCGGAGCCTGAACTATCTGATAAAGCCACATAAAAATCTGTTACTCCACCCACATTAATCCCTGCAATTGTTGATATCTCCTTCTCTTCATAAGTAATAGGATCATCATAGAACAGAAATAGTTTTAATTCATATAAACCCGGATCAGCATTGTAATCGGCTATGACCTGGTAATCCAGTTCTACACTCTCACCAATATCAACGGATTTTATGTACTTTGTATTGTCACTTCCAACGGGAAGGATGATCTTATCCTCATTTACCCAGCTAAAAGTCATGTCCTTTAATGGCGCATTACCAACGTTATTAATTGTGAATTTCAGGCTGTTCTGCTTTCCAGGGACGAGATTGGTCTTATCAATATGGATAATTTCTGCCATTTCTTTGTTCTTCACGTCAATTCTAATACTTTTTTCAGTGACCAGTGAATCTCCCGGTTCATAATATTTGACTGTTATATCGTAACTCCCCGCCGATGCATCACTATCAACCTTAATTGTATACGTGATTATTTTCATATAATTGTCTTTTTGATAGGATTTTATTGTCCCGATATTCTGCACAGCTGGTTCACCTGTAACCAATGTAAAAGGGTATTCGGGCTCAAGTTCAACAACAAGGTTACCGGCCGATTCACCTCCAATATTTTCAATACCTAAATATATATCCACAATGTCTCCCGCAATTGCCGGATAAGGATCCTGATTCACCAGGCTTACCGAAACGCCGGTAACATCTGATAGATCTGGATAAGATATATTTGCATAAGCAACAGATGATAACGTCATCATTAAGCATAAAGCTAGAAATCCAATCCTGATTATTTTCATTTTTTATTCACCTCGTTCTCCTGTATCCTGATTATTTTACCGTCTTTCAGTTCAATAGTAGTGTTGGCATATTTTGCAAGATTCGAATC
>DUIM01000165.1:5119-9236 GCA_013330355.1 Methanosarcinales archaeon | reverse complement strand
GTGGGTTCATCTGCCAGGATAATTTCAGGATCTGTAACAAGACACCTGGCAATTGAAACTCGCTGTTGTTGTCCCCCGGAAAGCTGGGAAGGCAGGTGATGAATTTTATCAGCTAATCCCAGGAATGCCAGAATTTCCCTGGCCCTTTTGGAAGCTATATTATCTTCGATTTCCTGAAACTCTAATGGAAGCATGACGTTTTCAAAGGCCGTCATTGTCGGGATCAGGTTATATTGCTGAAAAATGAATCCGATCGTCTTTCCCCGAAATGTTGCCAGATCTGATTCGCTGAGCTGGCTGATATCCTGATCCTTTAAGAGTATCCTGCCTTTTGACGGGATGTCCAGGCATCCTATCAAATTCATCATGGTTGATTTCCCGCTTCCCGATGCACCGATTATGGCTACAAAATCACTTTTTTTAATCTCTAATGTTACCCCTTTTAATGCGGGAACTTCGACCTCTCCCATCTGATATATCTTCCAAACATCTTCCAAATAGAGAAGTATATCATTCTCATTTTCTAATGCATTCTGGTATTTTATCATATTCAGTTAGACTTCTCATCTGTTACATTTTAGCGAATTAGGTCAATATTTTCATGATATCGATTGAGATACTTTTTATTATTTCTGGATCACTGCTTATTATTACTTGTGTATTTCGCAAACTATTTAAGGGCACTTTCCCATCTTCCAGTTGTTTTCAAGACGCTGATTTAAGGTTGCATCTGCGGGTTAATTTCCGCAGAAATCCAGCACTATTCATTTATTCCCTCTCCCACTTCCGAATTCTATAGTTCTATTCCTGCGCCCGAATGTTTAGTTAGCAAAATATTATATCTGTTCATCTATTTCCACGATGTCCTTATCCCGCCTGTGATATCCCGTCTTCTCAACCATCTCCCTGGCAGTATCCAGACGCTTGCGTGCATCGTCGTTCCTGCCCATTGCCAGGTACATCCGTGCATATTCCAGATGGCAGTCCGCCTGATGCAGCCCCATCTCCCCACGTTCTGCAATGGTCATCGCCTCATCCAGATCGTGCTGCGCCCTTTCGAAATCACTTTGCGCCCTGTACAGCTCTGCCCTGGCAAGCAAGCCGCGAGGTAAGTCATCCTGCTGTCCTGCCTGCCGCAACCCATCCACCGCCTGGTTCAGGTGCTCTGCAGCCTGGGCGAAATCCTGACTCCCCTCCTGCAGTGCCTGGAGAAGATGCGCTCTTCCAAGGGATAGATTGTTTAGAGCGATGTCAAGTAAGGTTTTAGAACCATTTAGGACAATTTGGAGAGCCGTTTCCGCTCGGCTCAGTACTTCCTGATACTCCCCCCGGCTCAGCATCAGATTACAGTATCGAAACCCCCATAATGAATACAGGAAGGGATACTCAGGCTGCCGATCTTTTTGCATCTCCTCAGCCTCGTGGAAAAGAGATTCAGCTTCGGACTGGTTGCCAGCCTGGTGCAGGGCATCTGCCAGAGTCGTCCGCTTGCTCATTCGCTGAAATGCATCGCCACTTTTGTCGGCAAGGTCAACGCTCTTGTTGGCATACTCAAGGGCAAGGGCAATGTCGCCAATGGTCAGGTAGAGTTCGCTGAGGTTGCCGGCTGCTATGGCAGCGTTCTTCCAACCTTCCAGCGCAATATCAGCCTCTAACCCGGCTTTCATGGGCTGCACTGCATCTTTCAGACGGCCAAGCGCCCGGAGATCAAAGCCAGCCACGTTCAGGACATAAGATTTATCAGCTTCAGTAAGTCCAGCCACTGGCTTGTCCCATAGTGAATCAAAGAACCCGAAGATTGCAACCAGATCAGCGCCAAACGCTCCAAGCTTATGAAGATTGAAAAGCTCATCCCCTCTTTGAATCCGGTGCCAGTACAACTCATCCATAGCATCCTGGTGCCTGCCTGCCTGACAGCCGTGTGCCACTGCGGAATAGAGTGGGATCATCTCTTCGATGGTATCGGGATATTCTTCAGCAGTCTGCTTCAGATGTTCGTAGAGACGGTTGTTCCCTTCCTGCCAGGCTTCAGGGTACTCGTCCCTTAGTTGCTCACTGAAATGTTCCCGCACCAGGGGATGAGCATCCAGGATGTCGGGCTGGTGCCTGCTCCCGGAGGCAATCAGTCTCTTCTCACGCAACCTGTTAATAAGGCGCAGCCAGTTAGCCTCAGACAAAACCTGGATGTGCTCTGTCAGATTCGGAATAGCAGGGGCTGCTGCAATTGCCGCGATAGCCCCGGCGTCGGCAGGGCGGTCAAAGAGACCGAGCATTCTCAGTACTTCCACTTCCGGTCCCTCGCCAAAGCGCCGTTCAAATGCCGCTATCATCCGGCGCGGATGCCGTCCTGCTTTTACCGGAATATCCAGTTCCGGTATCCCGGAAGCGTTGGAAATGTCATGCCCGGGGATTTCGTGCAGGTAGACACCAAGCAGGCTGACAGCAAGGGCATGGTTGCCAAAATCACGGACAGTTCTCTCTAGTTTAAGATCAGTTCCCTGCACGCCGCTCACCCGCAGAAGAGCCCGCCCTGCCTCAGCCGAGATCAACTCCAGGTCCTCCTGGTAGACTGTCTCCTGAAACGGTCTCAGATCAGCCACTGCTTCACGGGTGGTTACGACACACAAGCCCGGGTTCTGGCGTGCCAGCTCAGAAATAACGGTTGCCAGTGCCGGATCCTTGATTTTCCCGCGCTCATAGTCATAGTGGGATTGGAGCGGTTCCAGTCCGTCCAGCACCAGCAGGGTCTTATTCTTCCGTATCAGCTCAGCCAGCCGCGCTCCCTTATCCCATGGGGAGCCTGCGCTTGGGTCAGAATCACCGAACCAATCAAGCGCCTCTGAGATGAACAGGTCGGCTGATGTGACCTTCTCACTGGTTCCCTGGCTGTAGAATGACCATGCAAAGACCCGGCTTGCCCCACGGTAGTTATCAGCCTCCATGCGCTCAAGCCACTTGTTGACTAGGGTGGACTTTCCTACCCCACCCCAGGCTACAAAACTGACAATATGAGTATGATCCAATTCCCAGGCTTGATCCAGCATCTCAAGTTGCTTCTGTCTGCCAAAGAGCTCTTCTCCTGTCATCGGGAGGCGGCGGATGTCGATTTTCCCTGGAGGGGACCAGAGAGGGGTCGGCTCCGGAGGTTTGTACCCGGGATTGTCGATAATCTCAAAAATGGTTTCTGCCACTTTATCAAAGACCACGTCCGGGTCGTCCTTGAAATCTCTGGAGACTGATTTACCATCACGAGGCAGCATCTGGATATTTTTTAACCAGGGTACGGCTTTCCAGAGGCAGGGCCGCAGCAGTACCGGAATCAGGATCATTCCATCCTTTTCACGGCGTTCCAGCAGGTAGGGGATCTCTTCTTTCGTGCAAAAGTCAGAGGACAGGTAATCAGCCGAAATAAGGCACACAGTCACAGCTGCACGGTCCATGACCTGTTTGATTTCGTTGAACCACTTGCCTCCGGGATCGATCTGCCTGTCATCCCAGATAGTGATGCGGTCCTGCTGTTCCAGCACACCCAGCTGGGGATGCAGAAGTTTCTTCCAGACTTCATCCTCGTGGCTGTAGCTGATGAAGACAGTGGGCAGGGTCATGGCATCACCTTCCATTTATGATCCTCCGGTTTATCTATTTTATAAAATTATGAAATTATGAAAATACGGTATAATTCTCCACGACTTCACATCCATAACCCGCCGAGCCATGATAACATCCGGGGAGCTCATAGATGATCTTTGCATCATTTCCCGGGATGCAAGTATGGTATTGTTCATATTATGTTCCCCTTGTTTGATTATTCTGGTTACGTTCTGCATCCTGCGCACACGCTGTCAATCGTTCGCAAAGTACATACCTGAATTGCAGGCACACGGACAAACAGTTCGTAGATACCTGTATCCATGTTCACTGTGAGCAAATCCCATAAAAAGTTAGCGATAAAATATAAATCAAGTCCTGTTAACTTCACGTCGGGTTCAGCACAGCCCTGCAATACCCACAATCATTTATTGAATATGCTTAAATATAATCCAATAGAAGTCATGGACAACATGAGAGGGGCTAAAACAACAAACAAAAGACCATTTTTTAAGGAGCCTGACTTTGT
>DUIM01000165.1:0-4729 GCA_013330355.1 Methanosarcinales archaeon | reverse complement strand
GATGAGGCTGCTGTAGGCTCCTTTGCTTACAAATTGTTCACAGACGGCAATTATGAATACGACCCTGTATTTCACGGTCCGTTTTTGTATTTCCTGACAGCAAGTATATTCAACATCATAGGGGATACCGATTTTGCGACACGTGTGGTCCCTGCACTGACCGGCGTTGGTATGGTACTGCTGGTATATCCTTTCAGGCATTACCTCCACCGCCCGGGCTGGCTTATCACGGCAGCGTTTTTCGCATTCTCACCATCATTCCTGTACTACTCCCGTTTCTTCCGTAACGACATATTCATCACATTCTTCACGCTGACAGCCGTGTTGTGTGCAGCAAAATACATTGAACAACGAAATAATCCCAACCGGCTCATATATGTAGCACTGGGTTCTGCCGCACTGGCATTTTCGGTCACTGCCAAAGAGAATGCATACGTTACCATTGCACTGCTGGGATTTCCGGTAGGAATATATGTATTATATAGGATATGGCTGCTCTATCGCACCCGACACCAGCAATCTGGCATTATCGCATCAATTGAGAAGAACATGTTCAGGATATTGATGGATACCGGTCTGTTCATAGTAGTGTTCCTTGCTATTTACGTAACATTCTACTCTTACTTCTTCAAGGACTTAGAAGCCGTAAAAGGTGCCACTTTCAGTGCCTTTTCCCACTGGTATGAGATGCATGAGGTAGAACGTATCGGAGGGCCGCCGTATTACTACATCCCTTTACTTTTCCTGTATGAACTGCCGGTAGCCTTGTTCGCCTTCATAGGAAGTATAGACTATATTAAACAGTTTATTAAAAACAGGGAAAATCCAATGATGTTCTTTGTGGTCTACTGGTTGGCTGCCAGCCTTGCAGCCTATGCCTATATAGGTGAGAAGGTACCCTGGCTGATACTGCATCCACTTCTTCCGGCAGTACTGATCGCAGGTGCATACCTGGGCGAGGTCGTGCCTTCCCTTAAACATCGGCCAAAGTGGGCTGAGGTCGCCTTTGTGGTCATACTTGTATTTAGTTCAGCCTTCTTCCTGTATACTAGCTATAACCTGAACTACAAGAACTTTTCAGACCCTGCCGAACCATTGATACAGGCCAGCCAGCCGCCCCAGAAATTCCAGCACTTCATGTTCACCCTGCATGAAACTGCAGATGAGCATAAAGGGTTTTACACTGAGATACAGGTCACGGATAGTGAGATGGATACACAGTTATTGTGGCAGATACGCCAGTATAATAATGTAAAGTGGAGGGTGAACCTGGAAAATGACCCGGTACTGGATGCGCCCATCATAATTGTACATGACGAGGATGCCGATTACGTAGAGCAGGTGGTGGATGATGACTACCACTTGCTGGACAGTGCAAAGATGGCATGGTATTGGTTTAAACCTGGTGACATCAATTACAGGTTCATTATGTACAGGCAGATGAACAGGCCGCAGAGTGAATACGGAGTGGTGCTTTTCTACAGATAACAATCAATAAGGTAATTAATAAGGACTGGATGTGAAAACATGAGCAATATAGTAATAATCGGCGGCGGTCTGGCCGGACTTGCAGCGGCTTACCGGCTTTCGGATGAACATCATGTAACCGTGGTAGAAAAGGATGATGCACTGGGTGGCATGGCGCAGAGTTACCACATTGATGACCATACTGATGATTATTATATTGAGAAATATTACCATCATTTTTTTTCCAGCGATACAGAACTGATGGGACTGATTGACGAACTGGGACTGACAGGGCGCTTGCAGTGGGTCAGGGGTACCACGGGCTATTACTGGAGCGGCAGGGCATATCCCATGAACAAGCCCCTTGAGATATTGAAGTTCCCGCCGATGTCTCTGCTGGATATATTCAGGTTGGGTCTGCTGGTATTGCGTACAAAGCTTGTTAGGGATGTCAGGTCATATGATGATATCACGGCAGGCGAATGGATATTGAAGATCGCAGGCAGCGGGGGTTACAATAATTTCTTCCAGCCGCTCCTGAACAGCAAGTTCGGATCGAACGCAGACAGGGTCAGTGCTGCCTGGTTAGTGGGTAGGGTCAAGATACGCTCAAACCGTGGCGCAGAAGGTGAGAGATTGGGATATATGAGGGGGGGTTTCCAACATCTGATAGCTGCGCTGGCTGATTCAATAAGAGAACGGGGCGGCCGGATCATAACAGGTGACGGTGTCAAGGAGATATTAATGGAAGGCGGCCGGGTTTCGGGTGTGAAGCTTGAAGAAGGTACTTTGTCGTGTGATACTGTGATATCCACAGTACCCCCTCTAACCCTGGCGTCCCTGGCAGAACCGGGCATTCCCGGATTTGACCCCGGCGCCATCCATTACCAGGGTACTTGCTGTGCCCTGCTGGGAATGTCAAAGCCTTTGATGACAGATGGTACTTACTGGCTGAACATCAAGGCCGATGTGCCGTTCGGGGCGTTGATCGAGCATACTAATTTCATGCCCGCCTCTGATTATGCGGGAGAGCACCTGCTCTATATTGCTTCGTATTTCCAGGATCATGATGACCCGCTGTACACATTGGGCCAGGAGGAAGTTATCGAGATGTTCCTGGATGGGCTTGAGAAGCTGTACCCTGACTTTGACAGGTCGGCAGTACTTTGGTGGGAACTGGGGCGGGATGCACTGACTGCTCCGGTGTATGAGACCGGGTATGCTGGGCATATACTGCCGTATAGGACCAACATCGATGGGCTGTACCTTGCCGGCATGTTCTCTGAGGCTAATTATCCTGAGCGGAGCATGAACGGTTCAGTCAGGGCAGGATATGAGGCTGCGGATGCTGTTGTGCGGAATAGCTGAATAATGTGACATTTAATGTAGATGCAAGGATAAATATCCATCTGGAATCCATGTGTATGGAGAAGGATTTGGTCAAGCAGGGGCGACAGATACTGTATAAAGAACGTTTTCTATCCCGCCAGGAAAGGCTAATACAATTTATATCAATATTAAAGAAGATAAAACAGAGGAGATAAAACTGGATTAGAGGCAATGGCTGCGATCACCGGATTATTAGCGATATATATGAGGATATGAGGAAAAGAATATGAAAAGAATTCCATTCCACAACAGAGAAAGAGAACTAAAAGAGGTCATGAGGATACTGGGGGCAGAGCCCTCCCTCATTACTTTTGTCTACGGACCAATAAACTCTGGAAAAACCACGATGATCAGCCACCTGATCGAACAACTGCCAGAGGATTATGCTCCTTTCTACGTTAACCTGCGAGGGAGGTTCATTACGGATTATGAGGACTTCCTCAACGTATTATTCGAGATTGACGAAGGAGGTGAGGTTGATAATGTAACCGGGTATGCTAAATCAATATTAAAGGATTTGGGAACAGTTAGTGGAATTCCAATACCAAAAAACCTGTTTGAACAGATATTTGAAAAAAAAGATAAAAGTAAAGATGTATTCAAATACATAGAACAGTTCCTTATAGAAATCTCAAATAAGCGTGTGCCGGTCTTGATCATCGATGAATTGCAGGTAATCGGGGATTTGAAGATCAATGGGTTACTGATGTATAAGTTATTCAACTTTTTCATACGATTGACAAAAGAATTACATCTCTGCCATATCTTTGTGGTTTCATCTGATTCACTCTTTATTGAGAACGTCTACAGTGAGGCGATGCTTGACGGTAGGTGCAGGTATCTGGTAGTGGATGATTTCGATTACGAAACTACTGCCACACTTTTAGAGAGAGATGGTTTTACTGATGAAGAAAAAGCGGTTGCATGGGAATACTGCGGCGGAAAGCCAGTGTGTTTAATGGAAATGATCCATGCCGATAACAGGGAACTAATTGCAAAGGATATGCTGAAGACAAGGGTAACCCATCTCAAGGATTTACTCGACTACCTGGATTATACCAGGCCGAGAATAATGATCGGAGATGATGAATACCTGGTAGAAAAGGGAGATATTGCTGATATCCTTAATAAGTTTGTAGATACGGAATATATTGATGATGAAGGGTTGAACAGACCTGCAAAGCATTTCCTGATCAAGGACAACATTTTGTTCCTTGATCCGCATACTGGGATAATTAAACCGCAATCACGTCTGAATCTGCTTGCCATACGAGAAGTGTTGAAGGATGTGTAAAACGAAACTGGTTGTAGAGATATTGGTTGTAATTGGAGTGCCGGATATAATGCTTCCTGGCGTGCAGGCATAGAATGTTGGTGGGCTGTACATTGCTGGCATGTTCTCTGAGGCTAATTATCCTGGGCAGAGCATGAACGGTTCAGTCATGGCAGGATATGAAACTGCGGATGCTGTTGTGCGTGGTGTGTGATTTTTTTATTACAATTGCCAACATTTTTGGATACTACAATCTCAATCTTATTAGTAAAATACAAGTACTATGACATTTATTAATTGTACATGTACATGAAATATGTGTACTATTAAGGAGGTAAATAGCAATGAACAGATATCTAATAAAAGTATTGATGTCCATTTGTATTATGGGCATTATGATCTCAGGTTCTGTCGCGGGAGCTGAAGAGAATGCAACAGCAAATGCAACTGAATCGGTGAATGTTACAGCCACGGCTACAGTAACGCCAACGCAAGAACCAACAGCTGAGCCAACTGAGGCAAAGTTCAGGGTAGGCCCAACTGTTACGCTGCGCCCTGTGAACGATGTGGTAGATAAATCACAGGACGGACTTGTTGAAC
>DUIM01000147.1 GCA_013330355.1 Methanosarcinales archaeon | reverse complement strand
CTTCAAATCTAAGGGTAACTGACACTAGCTACAGCAGATTTGCACCTGAAGGGTGCTTGCTTGAGTATACAAAGTCATACTTCATATACAGTAAAATTGCCTATTGGGAAAACAGTACCGTTTGTAACTAATGTTTGAGCATTAAGGCCATTATTCCTGGCTTAGCATCCATCGGAGGTGGTATACAGCCACCCATTTCCATGCAAGAACCACCAAACAACTCACTATTAAGCCGGTCATTTATTTCCTTGAATATCCGCTTATAAGCAGTACAGTGGGGGTCAACACCCTTAATTTCACCATCATAGGGTGCCATAGCATTGTAAGGGCATCCACCCCGACAGTATTTGATATATTTACAATCCCCACATTCCTCATCAACAAAATCCTTAAACTGGTGCATAATCTTCCATGCATCAGAACTGGCAAGGTCATCCATACTGGGATGGTCATAAACATTTCCCATAACATATTTTGGCATACCTACATAGCGATAGCAGGGATATATGCTTCCATCAGGTCCCACAGCAAAGGTATCCCCCATGCAATCCACATAAGTGCAGACATTACCCCGGCTCGTGAGCACACTTTTGCACATGTTGTTAATATTCATAATTTCAATATCATCCATGTGTTTTAGAGATTTATCAAGGAGATAAACCAGCAATTCTCCATATTTTTCCGGATCAAGTGTCCACTCATCAGGGTTATCGCCGCGTAAAGATGGCAGTGCAGGATGTAACTTGAGAGTTAAACCATTCTCAAGGAAAAAATTGAAAATATCCTCTTTAGAATTTACAGATTGGGAGGTAAAAGTGCAGATAAAACTCACCTTAAGACCATTATCCCGTGCAATTTCATAGCCCTGCATGGTTTTCTCGAAATATCCATCTCCTCTTTGCAGGTCATTAAGCTCTTTTGGACCATCCAGACTGGAACCGATGGGAATATTATACTCTGCCAGGATCTGCGCAAGTTCCGGGGTCATTTTCCAGAGATTGGTCTGCAAAGCAAAAGCAATTTTCTGGTGAGCTAAACCTTCGGCTAGTAATGCTAAAGCTTTCCTGTAAAAATCCGGACCCGCTAAGAGCGGCTCACCACCATGGAAGGTAAAAGTAACTGGTTCTTTTCGGAAATTCTTGAGCCATTTTACCACTTCTTCAATGGTTTCAATACTCATTACAGGAGAATCTTCTTCAGAACTCCAGCAATAACTGCAATTAGAAGGACAGCCTAAAGTAGGAATTAACATTACGTGGAACGGCATAAAATACCTCCTTTTTTTGACCGCCTTCAAAGTATTAATAATTTTCCTGTTTCATAATTGAGACCTTCTACTTAACGCTACTTTTGACTCTTTCTTCTAAATTCTGAATCCAGCAAATGCCTCTACCAACCGTTCCAAGCTTATGTGGGGACTGGCCCCCAACGCCCTCCACTTACACATCATAAGGATTGGGGGGCACTTCGTGCACTGTTTGCCCTCCGGGATAAGAAGTGAAACATTCTTCAGGTTAAGAGCTGCTGGCTACCGGGGCAACCTGGGGAAAGGAGCATAGACCGTGAGCTAAGAATGTTTCAATTTCCATCTCGTAGGGTAAACATGGCATCCGCCTGCATATAGTCCCTTTCACCCTACCCCTTCACATGTATAGTTGAAGTCTTGACCCCTGTCCTTTCCACATCCATCCTCACAGGTATGCGCCGGGTAAGCTGGTCGATATGGCTGATCACACCAATGGTCCTGCCAGATAACCGCAGGCTTTTCAGGGCGTTTAAGGTAGCATCCAGGGTCTTGTTGTCCAGTGTGCCAAAGCCTTCATCCAAAAATAATGATTCCAGCCTTTTGCGCCCGCTGCTCAATTCTGAGAAGTGCCAGGGCCAGCGACAGGCTGACCAGGAATGACTCGCCGCCGGATAAGGGTATCGACCGGGCGTTGTTCGCCTGCGTTTTACAGGTCTATTACCACCATGTCCTTCAGGTCAACAGCCCTTAATGTATACCTGGAGTTCATATCAGATTTGCAAATATTCTTTGTATAGGACTTGCAACAAACTTAAATCTATGAACGGCACTTAATTCTACAATGAAATCTAGCTCAAATAAAATAAATCTTCCAATTATTGTAGAAAAAGATGAAGATGGATTTTATGTAGTAGAGTGTCCGCTTTTAAGAGGTTGTTATACTCAAGGAGAGACCCTTGATGAGGCACTCACGAACATCCATGAAGTCATTAAGATGTGTCTTGATGATGAGACCGAAGATGCAGTTTCCGATATCGCAAATATCCAGGAATTTAGTTTTCATACATTAGCGGTTGAAGTATGAAACTGCCAGTTATATCAGGCAAAGAGGCAGTAAAAGCCTTTGAAAAACTCGGATATGCCCCCGTAAGGCAGACGGGCAGTCATATCCGAATGAAGCATCTATCTGATCCATCTAAAACACCTATCTCAATCCCAAACCATAAAGTTTTAGGGAAGGAGTTGCTTAGAAAATTTCTGCGAGATGCAGATATTACAGTGGAAGAATTCATAAAACTTATTTAAGGATTTTGTTCACCTACCCCTTCACATGTATAGTTGATGTCCTGACCCCTGTCCTTTCCACATCCATCCTCACAGGTATGCGCCGGGTAAGCTGGTCGATATGGCTGATCACACCAATGGTCCTGCCAGATAACCGCAGGCTTTCCAGTGCGTTTAAGGCAGCATCCGGGGTTCTCGCTGTCCAGTGTGCCAAAGCCCTCGTCCAAAAACAATGATTCCAGCCTTGAGCGCCCGCTGCTCAATTCTGAGAATTGCCAGGGCCAGCGACAGGCTGACTAGGAAAGACTCGCCGCCGGATAAGGGTATCGACCTGGCGTTGTTCGCCTGCGTTTTACAGGTCTATTACC
>DUIM01000094.1 GCA_013330355.1 Methanosarcinales archaeon | reverse complement strand
GCATCAGCCATCTCGCTTAGTTTTGCACTGCCGCCCATGTCATAGGTGACATGTTTGCCTTCTGATATCACTGATCCGGTAGCATCGAAAATTGCCTTTGCCTGCTCTTTCTCACCAAGATAATCCAGCATCCATGCCCCTGCCAGTATGGTAGCTACCGGATTGACCTTATCCTGGCCCGCATATTTCGGCGCTGAACCATGGGCAGGCTCGAACATAGCATAACTATCGCCAATATTTGCCGAATATATCAACCCGATACTGCCAACCAGTGCACTGCACTCCTCGCTGATCACGTCCATGAACAGGTTGGTAGAAAGCAGGATGGATTCATTGAATAACTGCGGGTTCTTGATCAACTGCTGGGCGATATTGTCAATATGGTATTCCCAGACCTCCATGTCAGGATAGTCCTGATGAACCTTTTCCACTTCTTCTAAGAATGTGCCGCAGGTTTGCTTGAGAATATTGCTCTTATGGATGGGCACCACCCTCTTCCAGCCCCTGCGCTTTGCCTCCTCAAAAGCATACCTGGCAATGAGGCTGCTCTGGGTTCGGGTTATCTTGCGTATGGCAATATAGACATCATCGGTAAGCTTGATCTCTTCACCGGTATACAACCCTTCAGTCCCTTCCCTTACGCAAACTAAATCCACATCCCCCAGTGGCTTAACCGTATTCGGGAATGTCTTAGTCGGCCTGACATTGGCATACAGGTTAAATTTCTGCCTGATAGATACGGCAACGCTTTTGGGTGAACCTGCACCGCCTGGTGTTGTAGTGGGTCCCTTGAAACATGCATCGGTTTTTTGAAGCAGGTCCCAGGTCTCCTGTGGAATCAGTGAATCGCCACCGTTTGCTTCCCACCAGGTTGCTCCAGCTTCACATGGTATAAACTCTACATTTGTACCGGCAGCCCGGGTAACTGCAATCATGGCATCTACCAGTTCAGGTCCCACTCCGTCTCCTTTGATCACTGCTGCTTTTTTACTCATAATATTTCACATCTGTTCTTTCATTCGAATTCAGACCTAATTGGGAATTATTTCACTTAAGGGCTTCGAACGGTGTTCATCCAATTGTTACAAGCTTTAAAAGTGTGGGTGGAGATCATTTTTTATCTATTCTACCTTATCCTTGTAGTACTGCAGAGCTTTTCTTATTACATCGGTTTCGGGTCTGCGATACATGGTATCCATCCCCACATTACCGGAATACATATCCACTCCCCTGATCACCACTGCAGGTGTACCCCAATCACCTTCACCCATAAGGAAATTGGCAAACCCGGCTATTTCATCTATTACTGCCTCGTTGGCAACTTCCAGTTCGACACCGAACAGGTCAGTGCTGCCCCTCCAGTCATGGTGGGTGTCGATACCTGCAATCCCCAGGGCAATACCTGTTTGCCCTTCCCTGAATGCCCTGCCGTTGGTATCGGTGATGATAACACTGACCCGTTTGCCTGTTAGCCTGTAAAAATCTTCTTGAAGCTGTCTGGCATTTTCATTCGGGTCAGCGGGCAGCAATAATAATCCATGCTCCACATTTGACTCATCAATACCTGCATTGATGCAAACATTTCCGCTTATGTGCCGGACAAGGAAGATTGGGGATTCTATGAGAACTTCCGTACTTTCATTGAGCACTGCCTGGACGAAGGCCGGGTCATTTCCAATTTTTTTTGATATCCTTATGGCTTCAGGTGTAGGAGTTATGGTTTCAGGATAGATAACCAACGCCTTCGCCTTTGACACGATTGTTGAGGCAATCACAATGATATCATGTTCCTCTATTGTCGTTCGCTGGTGGATGAGCCCGGCGAGGTCATGACCCTGTTCGATCAGGGGCATGTTATCCACTGTGAAAACACTTAATTTCAATATTATTCCTCTCAAATTATGTTTGATAAACACTGCAGCAGACGTTCATATTTTATAGACTTTAATGCATCCCTTTCAAAAAGTAGGGTAATTAAATTTGTACAAATAATTGTTTATATTTATCTGCTACCAAGAGCAAAGAGGACACAGAAAAGAAATCCTCTGTGGTCTCTGTGGCTATTATTTTTTCCCTCTGGTTTGAAGCGGATACACTTTAATTACTATTATGTGGGCTGTCCCAAAAATAACTTTTTATTATTTCCTGGACCTTATTTAAGTATTTCGCAAACTATATAATCAAGTATGGTATTCCCCGAATAAATTAAAAATGTCAGAATATTACGTAAAAACTTAATTAAATTGCTGAAAATATACTGATACCATGGTAAGGAAATCGAAAATTTGAGGTCAGGTTTAAGTAAAAATATAACCAAAATTATATCGTGGAAATGCCTGCATTTGATATGGAGGGAAAAATCATGACCGGAAATGGAAAGTGTATAGTAGTCTCAGACGTGCACCTGGGAATAGAATACAGCAATAGGAGCAAGTTTATAGATTTCATAGATAATCTGGGGGACGACGTCGATCGCCTTGTTCTCCTTGGAGATATACTGGAGTTCTGGAGGAGAGATCCTGTCGGAGTAATGCTGGAGAATATCGATATCATTCAAAAATTTATGAGCCTGGAACCAGAAGAATTGATGATAAAAAAATATGAAGAATATGCTATCGAACTGGTCAATGAAAAATATAAAGGCGAGTTCTTGATATATGGTCATTCACGCAAGCCGTATGTGAAAACGGAGATAAATCTTGCGAACAGTGGTTCATGGGTGAAGGGTTCTTCGGACTATCTGGAGATTGATGAACACGGAGTGGTGCTAAAGAGCTATTGATAGTGCAAGTCCCGGTGTAAAAAAGATTGATAGTACTCCCGGAAAATGTTAAATCAGCTATTCTACTTACAGTACTAATCGTAAGTCTCATACTACGCTAACCCTGAAATCGGGGATTACTTTTCAGTCAGGTCTTCCAAAACGAAATGTATGGCGATCAATGGCAGGTCGAATCTACTATCACCGATCATTTTACTAAAGGCACATGACAGATATGGACGAAATAGGTAGTGTACTACTTTATGT
>DUIM01000089.1 GCA_013330355.1 Methanosarcinales archaeon | reverse complement strand
ATGATCTCCACATCAAACCCATCCAGGGACCCGGCAGCTTCCTTTAGCAGTTCCCAGAAAATATTAACACCCACAGCAAAATTAGGCGATATGACCGCAGCCACACCATTATCCCTGATAGCCTGGTGCATCTGCCGTGTCTGCTCCTCGTTAAAACCAGTAGTGCCCACCACCAGGTTTGCCCCGGCATTGGCCGCCCTGACCACATTCCCTGTCGCAGCCGCAGCTATCGTAAAATCAATCACAACCTGCGTACCCGTGTCCTTTATCACTGTTTCCATATCAGCAGGGTCTGATACCGGCACACCCAGGTGCCCTGTCCCGGTGGCCTCGCCCACATCCATACCGATATTAGCAATATCAAAAGCCGCCGAAAGTTCCATATCCCCAATGTCCAGGATATTTTGGATGATCAGGGTGCCCATCCTGCCGCATGCACCGGTGACGGCGGTGCGTATCATACTACAGCGCCCCGATTACTTTTAATTCAGCCAACAGTTTTGCCTCGTTCCCTGAACTCAGGGGCGCAAGTGGCAGCCTTAAATGTCCCGCAGCCAGGCCGACCAGTTCGGCCGCCTTCTTTACAGGTATTGGGTTTGTCTCAAGGAACAATGCCTTGATAAGCGGTGCAATCTGTGCCTCCAGCCTCTTAGCCTCTTCCAGGTCCCCTTCTTTAAAAGCCATAACCATAGCCGTCATCTTCCCAGGTACGATATTTGCCACCACACTAATCACACCAACACCACCCAGTTCCATAATAGGTAGTGTCATGGCATCATCTCCTGATAACAAAATAAAATCCTCATCCAGGGTCAGCCTGATAATATCAGATATCTGGTCCAGGTCACCACTGGCCTCCTTTATCCCTACGACATTGGGATGACTGGCAAGCTGTGCAGTAATCCCAGGCTTCATGTTAAGGCATGTCCGGCTTGGCACATTATACAATATCTGCGGAATATCCGCATTATCAGCTATCTTAGTAAAATGTTTAAGCAGCCCATCATCATTAGGCTTGTTATAATATGGTGTGATCAATAGTGCTGCATCAGCCCCCGCATCAGCAGCATATTTTGTCAATTCCAGGGCTTCTGCTGTGCTGTTGGCCCCAGTACCGGCAAGAACCGGCACCTGACTGTATTCCACAGTTATGTCAATAATTTCCTTATGTTCCTGGAATGTAAGAGTAGAAGACTCTCCTGTCGTCCCGGAAGGCACGACACCTGAAATTCCCCCCTTCACAAGGAAATCCAGATTGGACTGCATCCCCTCCTTGTCAATCCTGTCATCAGGATTAAAAGGTGTTATCATTGCAGCCAATACGCCATCCAGCATAGCGGGATCACCTACATTATATTATTATTTTGCCTGTCGGTTCTTCTTCCTTGTGATATATCCGGCAATCCGGTTCCTTATAACCTTGCTCCGAACATTGGTGTACTGGGTGACAAGAGGCTTATTATCCTCAAAATCACCAGTGAACTGGTCGCCCTTTTCATTCAATAATTGGAATGCAAGAGTCTTGATATAACTTGGTCTGATTCCCATTTTTATGCTCCTATATTTTAGCTCCTGAATTTTATAACCTGCATACTACTTCACTATTCATATATGTTTCCTTCAACATCAGAAGTATGTAGTGTTATCCATCAAATGCAATAAGAAAATTATTTACATCCGGTGAATAATATATATTTTTATGACAGATATCGGACTTCTATGGGATTCAAAGCTGCTTTTTGAAAAGTTCTTCATTGAGCACGGTTTTGATTGTAAGTTAATACATCCTGCATCCCTTGGTACGCCATTTTTACCTGAATTCAAACTATTGATCATACCAACCGGTTTTGCCAATCCTGATTATTCCGGCACATTATCCTCCCTGATGCGCAGCAGTCACAGGATAGAGAAATTTATTAAAAACGGAGGTATGCTACTGGTCTACGGTGCCCTGACAGAATCACACAATTACGAATGGCTGCCAGTCAACCTTGAATATATCCATCGGTATGGTCCTGTTGAACTTTCCCCGCGCTGCCATAGCGATGTATCGCTTTTAGCAGGTGACACATCACTGGAATGCGACGGCTTCTTTTGCTCGGCAGATGGTGAATGTATTTTGCTCAATGATTCGAATGAAGTAGTATTAGTAGAGATCAAGTACAAAAAAGGTATGATAATCGCCACAACCATTCATGAATTTCCAACACCTGAATTTATCAGGTGGGCACTCGACAATTCGACTCATGCCAATCTATAGCGTTTTACTTAACAAGTTCGCCCATTGTTTTGATTTTCTTCACTTCTTCAGGACTGGAAATTGTAAGTACAAAGGTACCATGACATGGCTTTGTATATGGAAATATGATATTATCCCCATCTACTGCCACATAGATTGGCGGAACACCTATAATGAACACATTCATCATACGATACCCGGGCTGGATTTTGTAATATTCATCAAAGTTCGAGCTGATGAATGTCGAGCATTCCTTAAATCTGACCTTTGATAGTAAAATCTCATAGTTCAACTGTTCGACGCAGCCCAACGTTCTACCTCCATGTTTACTTTTGATATTATTGGTTTTGGATTATGCACAGCTCTGGCCCGGATATGTTCTAAGCCCGCATCATCACACTGCTGTGCCAGGGTCACAGCATCGTTTCCGAATATTATCCCCACAGCCTCACCGCTTATTAATGCGGCTGCCGTGGCAAGATACGACACCCCTGCATCGTTATGGATAAATACATAACATATATCGGCATCAACCCTTTTTTCGGAAAGAGCGCCAATAGTAGCATCAAGGTCAGCCGTATCCCTGATGTAATGTCCGGCAGGGTCGGCCGTACGGACCAGTTCCAGTGCTGCATTGTTACCTGCAATGATTACACTGGCACCGCTTTTTACCAGCAGGTCCGATATATATATTGCCAGGCTGGTCTGCACCGGGACTTCAGGGCAGCCTAACAATAACAATGCCTTTTTGTGTTCATCGTTCAAGATCATTCTTCCTTATGCTGATGATAGTCCAGGATTATTTTCCTTCATGATGATGATCGTTTAACCTGTGTCTCCTGGGTAGTCATTTTCTTCATTTCTTTTTCATCCATGTTTCCACCCTGGAGCTTCATGCGTTCCCGCAGGACACATTTTCCACCTCTGGAACCACCCAGGGGGTTTTTGGGCGTACCAAGTGAATTCATACACCTGGCCATTACCGCAGCTCCCCTGGCAAGACCATCATCGATAAATGCAATATGTTCCTCAGGTGAATCGAATATGCCCAGTTCTTTTATCTGGCTGAGTATCAATCTTGGTTTGCATCCGGTAATGGCTGCCCTTCCCGTCAACCCAATGGCTGTTCTCTCTGTGACAAGGTTCTCATCCAATGCCACTTTCACCAGTCGTGTAACCATGATAGCACACACCATATCCACAATAGCGAACAATGTATCTAACCCATATTTTTCATACACTTCGCCCCCAATCTTTGATAGTTTTTCCAGGTCGGAACCGTTTTTGCCCACATCACACCCTATCAGGGTAACCCCGATTTCCTTTGCTGTTTTCGGGCTGACCGGTACGCTGCCGTACCGTTCCACATTTTCGGGAATCACCTCAATTGATATCAGTTCATGTATCTTTTTCGTATACTCTTTGATAACCTTTCCCCGCTTCATCCAGGTGAGCAGTCCCACTGGTTTGTTTTTAAACAGGTCAAGGGCAGTACCTACCTTTTCATCCACAAGATGTGTGCCCTGGATAATGGCATCCGGAAT
>DUIM01000180.1 GCA_013330355.1 Methanosarcinales archaeon | reverse complement strand
TCTATCATCGAGAGCTTTGCTGTTCCACCAACTGCTTATGATACATTTAGCCCCGTGCTCAATTATTCTGATGATTATTCCGAATACCAGATTGTGAACTCCTGGGTTACATTTGCGGATTTGTATTACCTGGGGTTGCACAGGAATGATGACGGGTCATTTACCAGGACAACGATTTACTTAAATGTGTACAATGAAAGTGCGGCACATATCAATGAACTGGCGCTGAGTGGTTCAGAGCGCGGTTTTAGCCAGTATGATGTCACTACTGAGGAGGATATCCTGAAGGTTGTACTTACGGGTGAGTTTTCACTTATCACTGGTGAGGATATACAGTAATATCATTTTGTCCGGTTCCACTGCATCAATTATTTGCAATAGTAATATAGTATTATATGCATTTATTTTATTTATTACTGAGTCTGTTATAAAATTAGGATATGGAATATCACTTCGAGCTCCCGGACAAATGAAAGTGAAACTGAACCCTGGAACAAAGCAGGCACGATCATGTTGTGGGTCCTGCTCATTATAATTATCCTGGCGGTCACAATCACCGTCTTCCGGAAGAAGGATGAAATCCTGCAGGGAATAAACAATATGAGACAGCAGCGAGGGCGATAGTTATATTACCTATCGTGTAATAAAAAGGGTCGAATCATACCTGAATAAATAATTCAGATTACGATCCCTAATAAACCGATGAATAATGACGGACATTAACCTGTCCGGAAGGAGATTTGAAAATCATGGCACAAGCAATATTTGTAAAGTTTGACGTCCCGGCAGAACTTGAGAACAGTGCATTAGAAGCACTGGAACTCGCAAGGGACACAGGTAAAGTACGAAAAGGGACAAACGAGGCCACAAAAGCAGCAGAGAGAAGTACAGCCAAGTTGATATATATCGCAGAAGATATCAATCCCCCTGAAATAGTAGCCCATTTGCCGCCTTTGTGTGAGGAGAAAAACATCCCTTATATCTATGTAAAGAAACAGGAAGAACTGGGTGCTGCCTGCGGTCTGAAAGTAGGCTGTGCTGCGTCAGTGATCCTGGAATCAGGTAAATCCAAAGACCTGGTCAATGATGTGATAAACAAGGCCCAGGCATTGAAGTAGGAATAAGATCATGTCAGGAAATTTAGGTTTTCCAGCCGAGATCATTGAGATCGTAGGCAATACCGGTATGCACGGCGAAGCTCTTCAGGTCCAGTGCAGAATTCTTGAAGGCAGGGACAAAGGCAGGATCATCACCCGTAATTGTGTGGGACCCATAAGGGTAGGGGATATCCTGATGCTGCTTGAGACTTCAAGGGAAGCAAAGAAACTCAATACGCGGTGATTCTGATGGAAGCACGTAAATGTTCGTTCTGTAAAGGGGATATAGAAGTGGGTACAGGCAAGATGTTTGTTAAAAAGGACGGCAGTACATTGTATTTCTGTTCAAGTAAATGTGAAAACAACATGAAACTCGGCAGGGTCCCCAGACGCGTAGAGTGGACAGGTGAGTACAGGAAACTGAAAAACAAATAATTTCATATTTTACGATCAGGTTGGATTTTAAATGCAACAATCATACGTTATGGTAAAGCCGGACGGGGTACAGCGCAATCTTGTAGGAGAGGTTATATCCCGCTTGGAAAAACGCGGATTGAAGATACTTGCCCTTAAGATGTACACGATCCCGAAAGAGACTGCCAGGGCCCATTATGCAGAACATGAAGAGAAACCTTTCTTCCAGTCACTGCTGGACTTTATTACCAGCGGGCCATCTGTGTCCATGGTTGTCAGGGGAAGAAATGCAGTATCAGTGGTCAGGACAATGGTCGGTGCTACCAACCCATCTGAAGCGGCTGCAGGTACTATCCGGGGCGATTTCGGGCTGGATACGGGACGAAATATTGTACATGCCTCTGATTCTACCGAGTCGGCAAAATGTGAAATAAATATACATTTCAGTGAATCCGAAATATCTGAATATTCCCGGATCGATGAACAGTGGCTATACGAATAACTTAATGATAGATGGTTTTACTGGCAAATCGATCTTGAGTGGAATATTATTGATGCATATCTTTAAATTGTGTCAAGAACAATTTGTTATACATAGTTAAAATATTTTAGCACGGGGAATATCCAGTGGCTAAATCGGTTGCTAAAGAAAAGAACCTGCGAACACCAATAGTGTGTGTTATGGGTCATGTGGATCACGGGAAGACCAGTCTTCTCGATAAGATCAGGGGCACAGCAATTGTAGACGGTGAAGCCGGAGCCATTACCCAGCATATCGGTGCAACCGAGGTTCCCCTTGATGTTATCAGCAGGATATGCGGTTCTGTTCCAAAAGGTAAGTTCAAGATACCGGGATTGCTTTTTATTGATACTCCCGGGCATCATGCATTTACCACCCTTCGCTCCAGGGGCGGAGCACTGGCAGACCTGGCAATAGTGATCGTGGACATCAATGACGGATTCCAGCCACAGACCATCGAAGCTATCAACATCCTGAAACATTACAAAACTCCTTTTGTGTTAGCTGCAAACAAGATCGACAGGATACATGGCTGGGACCCGCAGCCCATGTCATCTTTCATATCTTCCTTTAATAAACAGCCTGAACATATCAGGTCAATACTTGATACGAAATTCTACGAGATAATAGGTAAACTGTATGAACTCGGATTCAATGCCGACCGTTATGACAGGATTCGGGACTTCCATAAAACCATTGCAGTAATACCAATTAGTGCAAAAACGGGTGAAGGATTACCTGATATACTTATGGTCCTGCTGGGCCTGGCCCAGAAATTCCTGGAATCCAGTCTGGAATACCATGCTACAGGTCCGGGTGTAGGTGTAGTGCTTGAAGTAAAAGAAGAGCGTGGACTTGGTACAACCCTTGACGCCATCCTGTATGACGGGGAGATCAGGGTGGGGGATATGATAGCTGTGGGTACCCTGGACAAACCCATAGTGACCAGGACCAGGGCCTTGTTAAAACCAAGACCACTCTCAGAGATCCGTGCCGAAGAGAAGTTCAGGCAGATTAAACATGTAACTGCTGCCGCAGGACTGAAGATTTCAGCACCCATGCTGGATGATGCAATATCCGGTGCACCCATAAGGGTGGTTACCAAAGAGAATACTGATGAGATATCAAAAGAGATCATTTCAGAGATAGAACTGACCAGGATCGAGACCGACAATGTAGGTGTCATTATAAGGGCAGATACCATCGGCAGCCTTGAAGCACTGGTCAATGAACTGAAAAGCAAGGAAATCCCTATCAGGAAGGCAGATGTGGGAAATATATCCAGACGGGATATTATTGAGGCTAAAGCCCTGGAAGACCCGTTATACTCGATCATCCTTGGTTTTAATATTGATATACTGCCTGACGCACTTGATGAACTCCAGAAAAGCGATGTTAAACTTTTTATGAGCAGTATCATCTACAGGCTCATTGATGATTATGAAGAACATGTGGAAGAACATACTGAAATGACAGAAAAACAAAAGAGTGAGGCTGTCATAAAACCTGGTATGTTCAGGATACTGCCGGACCACACATTCAGGCAGAGCAAACCTGCTGTGGTAGGCGTGGAAATTGAAGGCGGCATTGTCAGGACCAGGTTGAACGTGATGAACGATAAGGGCAGCCGGATTGGTTTTATCAAAGGTATACAGGAAAACGGTGAAAATGTAGGTGAGGCAAGGTATGGCGCACAGGTGGCAGTGTCAATTGAAGGCCCGATAGTTGGCCGCCAGATCAATGAGGGTGACCTGCTTTATATCGAAGTACCTGAAAAACATGCAAAGATCGTAGAACAGGAACTTATTGGATTACTTAATCCGGATGAAATTGAAACACTTGAAAAGTTACTGGAGATAAAGCGAAGAGGTAATCCATTCTGGGGCAAATGAGATCAGTCCAATTTCTTTACCAGTTCATCTTTTTTTAGATTCACCAGTACACTCGTAAGCGTCTGCCTTGTAGATGTCCGGTAATATTCCCGAGTAATATGATTAAAAGATTTCACTGCATCCTCCAGCAGACCATTATCCTTTGTCCGTGCTCCCATCCTCACCTGGGTCTTGGCAATGACCTGGAATATGGATGAGCGGTCGAACTCATCTTCCAGGCCCATTGAACTATACACAGCTTTGGTAATGCACTCCCGGGCCATATCTTCCTGCCCCACATCAATAAAAAGTCGTGCCAGGTCAACGTAAGCAGATGCCCTGTATATATCCCGGGTGATAAGTTTTGATTTATCAATGATTCCCATTGCCTTATTTGCAGAATATACAGCACCAGGTGTATTATTATTACCATGCTGGGTCCGGGCAATACTCCTCCAGGCAGATGAGCGGTATGTATCATATTCAATAATACCTGCAAGTTCTTTTGAATCATCTACAAAAGCAGGCTTATCCATTTGTATTCCCACATCTGCCATTGCAGCCACTACTCCCTGCAGGGCGTGACTGCGATCGTGTCCTTTATTTGTATTGGCTGATAGTTCAAGTGACCGACCTACAAGGTCTGTATCGGCTGTGTTTATGGCCACTCTGGCCGTGCCCCTGATGATATCCACATATGCCTTGGAACGATCGTGGTCGTCAATGATCTTTCCTGTAAACCTCACAGCCGCTTCCAGATAGACAGTGTTGTTTGTCTGGACTGATTTTTGTGCAAATGCAGCTATACCTGCCCTGTACTTTTTAGAGCGGTCGATATCGTTGGTTATGGATTCGGCATTTTTTTCGAACTCCCTGATAAATTCCGATGATGCGTCATTGACCATAGTTAAAACCCCTATGTGGTCTAATCGTTCCTGAACCTGAAATATACTCTTCTGTTATTCTTGCCTTTGTTCTCTGCCTTGAATATCTCAATATGTGGTACCTCGCCGGTATTTGCCACATGGGTGCCGCCGCAGGCCTGCCTGTCAATCCCGAATATTGTTATTACCCGTATTTCTTCAATATCAGGCGGGAATGCATCCTTTAGTTTCACTACTGAGGGTATCTGGAATGCCACATCCCTTGGCATTATTTCAATAGTGACCGGAAGACCTTTGTCTATTATCCCGTTGACCTTTGCTTCATATGACCGGATCTGCTCCCTGTCAAAATTCTCAAGGCTGAAATCCACCCTGGTTTTTTCCTCTCCAAGCTGGTTGCCTGATATCTGTGCCCCGGTCTCGCTGTGGATAATGGCACTTAGTATATGGCAGGCAGTATGGTATTTCATGAACATGTAACGCCTTTTCCAGTCAATGACCGCTTTTACCATGTCGCCTTTGACCAAGCCAGGCATAGCTACTTCATGACTGATCACACCGTCGAATCTGCCTGTATAAACCACAGGGAATTCCTGGTCGTCCTTTATCAGCAAGCCTGTGTCATGGGGCTGGCCGCCAGAGTTCGGGTAGAAAAGGGTTTGATCCAGCACTACGAATTTATCGTCCTTCACACTTTCAACAGTGGACTGGGATTCCTTGAGATAACAATCCTTCAGATAGAGAGCTTTCATAAGAGAATAATCGGCAGACTATTAGATAAAATTGTTGTATTTTTTGGTCTCAAAAGAATCCTTATTCAGCCGTGATAATACGTCGGCTCTTCAGGCTTCTTCTGCTTACCCTGGAAATTGATTGCAGGCAGTGGCACAGCAGGCGGCAGCCCCAGCGTTTTCGAGATAGTCAACGCCAGAGGTGCCAGGTTACTCACCATAGTATTGGCCACTTCGTTTTGCACAGCAGGCGGCGCAGAACCGACAGTCCACTGTTTATGCAGTGCTTCAAGGTCAGCATCCTGGAAATAATCCGTAGAACCTTCAAACCTGATATAGCCAATATTCGGGTTCAGGTAATTGATAGACAGGGCATACTCCAGCCTGATTATCTGTTTTTCCCCAAATGGAGTATTCTGTATCACAAGTGTGGGATTCCTGATATTAATATCAAAATTAATGTTAATGCTTTTTTGATGCTTTACCACTTCGGGACCTGTAAACGACTTTGATTCGATATTTTTCACCTGGAAACTAATAATCATTTGACTCACCATATCACATAAAGGATGTAAGAATAATAAAATATTGGGTTAGCACCCAGGGATAAAAAAACCAGATAGTAAAATTATCCCCGTAATAATCCTTTTGGAAAAAAGATTAATTAACTATGTCGTCAAAACAATCTCAATGCTGATATCTTTCGGAACCTGTAACCGCATAAGTTGTCTCAATGCCCGCTCGTCTGCATCCAGGTCAATAAGCCGTTTATGCACACGCATCTCCCAGTGGTCCCAGGTGGCTGTTCCTTCGCCATCAGGACTCTTTAAAGATGGTACCACCAGTTTCTTTGTGGGCATTGGTATAGGACCTGAAATGTTGACCCCTGTCTTCTCTGCTATACTCTTTACCTGATTACACAGGGTGTCAAGTGATAAAGGACTTGTCCCTGATAATCGTATCCTTGCTTTTTGTGCCATTGAATAAAACTCCAAAAAAAGAAGAAAGTGAGGCTTATGGCCTCGCCTTAATACTGATGACCATTCCAGCGGCTACTGTCTGGCCCATATCACGTATAGCAAATCGTCCCATCTGCGGGATCTCCTTTACATTCTCGATAACAAGGGGCCTGGTTGGTCTCACAGTCACTATTGCTGCATCGCCTGCCTTGATAAAGGAAGGATTCTCCTCCTTTACTTCACCGGTCTTCGGATCAAGTTTCTTGTCCAGGGACATAAGTGTACAGGCTGTCTGGGCTGTATGACAGTGGAACACAGGTGTATATCCTGCTGAAATAGCTGACGGATGCTGAAGCACCACGATCTGTGCTGTAAACTCTTCAGCCACTGTTGGCGGTTTGCTTGCGTGTCCACACACATCTCCTCTTCTGACATCGTTCTTTCCGATACCCCTTACGTTCCATCCGATATTATCACCGGGAACTGCCTCGGGTTGTTCCTCATGATGCATTTCAATGGACTTGACCTCGCCTGTAGCAGCGCTTGGCTCGAATATAACATTTTCACCTTTCTTCATGATACCGGTCTCAACACGTCCAACAGGTACAGTACCTATACCGCTGATGGTATATGCGTCCTGTACAGGAATACGCAACGGCAGTTTGGTGGGCTTTTCAGGTTCCTTGAGTTCGTCAAGGGCTTCCAGGATTGTCGGGCCAGTATACCATTTTGTATTGTCGCTCTTGTTAGCAATGTTATCGCCCTCAAAAGCTGATGTGGGGATAAAATTCATATCATCAGGCTTGAATCCAACGATCTTCAGCAGTGCGCTGACATCTTCTTTTGCCTTGGTATATTTAGCCTCATCATAGTTGACCTCATCCATCTTATTAATTGCAATGATAAGCTGGTTGATACCCAGGGTCCTGGACAGGAACACATGTTCCTTTGTCTGTGCCTGAACACTATCCTTGCCTGATACCACCAGGATAGCGGCATCTGCCTGGGATGCGCCTGTGATCATGTTCTTAACAAAGTCACGGTGACCGGGACAGTCCACCACTGTAAAATAATACTTATCAGTATCAAACCGCTGGTGTGCGATATCAATGGTGATACCCCTTTCCCGCTCCTCTTTGAGTGAGTCCATGACCCATGCAAAAGCGAAGGATTCCTTTCCTTTTGCCTTTGCTTCTATTTTATATTTCTCTATAACATGTGCCTCTACGGCTCCTGTATCATACATCAATCGACCCACAAGGGTTGATTTACCATGGTCGATATGACCGATAACAGCCAGGTTCATATGTGGTTTTTCTGCCATGTCTAATCCTCCATTCTTCATTTTATTATTGTATATTTATTGTCCATATAGATTTTACTGCTTTTAAACTTTGTGTCAATTGCAGATTGATTCCATTTACTTTTCAATACCCAGTTACTGACCTACAAAATCACTGGCTTTTGGTACTTCAGATTTCAATCCTTTGCGCTGGCGTATCTGCAACACGATCTCTTTCAGCAGGCTTGCCGGTAATGTCTCGAACCCGGCAAATTCAGTACTCCACATAGCACGACCCTCAGTGGCAGACCTGATATCGCCTGCAAACCCAAAGAGTTCAGCCACCGGAGCCTTGCTCTCGATGATGGTCATGTCCCCTTCCTGTGACATATTGCTAATAATACCCCTTCGCCCCTGAATCTCTGAAGTGGCCCCACCCATATTATTCTGCGGAGTCTGGATAAATACCTTCTGGTACGGTTCCAGCAGGGTATCGTCAGCCATAAGCATAGCAGCCTGTATGGCCTGCCTTGACGCAGGTATCACCTGGGCCGGACCCCTGTGCACCGCATCCTCGTGCAGCTTGGCATCTACGAGCGTGACCCTGATCGCCTGGCATGGTTCCCTTGTGAGCGGACCGGCTTTCATAACCTCTTCAAAACCATCAATGACCAGTTCCATGGTCTCACTCAGGTACTGGATACCTTTGGTCTTGTCGATAAGAATATTTGATTCAAAAATATGGGTAACGCCTTTTGCTTCATCCTTTTTAAGCCCGACCTCCATGAACTTCTCACGTCGCTCCAGTTCTGGCATACGCATGGACACCTCACCGGATTTAATAAGGTCCACGATATTGCTATCCATGGGTTCTACTTCGATGTAGAACCTATTGTGACGGTTCGGACTCTTACCCTCCACCGGACCAGCATGTTTCTGGATCGTTTCCCTGTAAACCACAATAGGCGGACTTGTAGTGATTTCCACACCCTTATCACGCTCGATCCTGTGGCCTATGACCTCAAGATGGAGTTCACCCATACCTGACATCAGGTGCTCACCAGTCTCTTCATCGATAGTAACTTTTAGGGTATTATCCTCCTTTGCCACTTGTCGCAGCACCTCAACCAGCTTAGGCAGGTCCTTCATGTGCTTGGCTTCCACAGCCACTGTAACCACAGGTTCACTGGCATGCTGGATGGCCTCAAAAGGTATCATCTCATCCATGGACGATACCGTAGCACCAACATACGCATCCTTCAGGCCTGTGACTGCCGCAATATTACCTGCAGGGATCTGTTCCACTTCCAGCCTTTCCGGGCCCATGAAAATCCCCACCTGCTGCAGCCTGTTCGTCTTTACAGAGCCTGATACGTTAAGTTCCATACCTCTTTTCAGTGTACCGCTGAACAACCTGCCAGTGGACACTTCGCCTGCATGGGGGTCCATCGAGATATTTGTGACCATTAATGCCACATCACCGTCACGGTTGGCATTTAGCATATCCTTACCTTCCGTGGATTCCTTATCGCCATGCCATATCACATTCACCCTGTCTTTCTGGGCAGTAAGTGGATTGGGCAAAAACCGGATGATCATATCATTTAAAACCTCATGGAGCGGGCATTTCTCTGCCAGTTCATTTTGTTTCTCATCCTTGCAGTAATTGTAAACATCATTGAACCCTATGCCTGATTTCTTCATGAACGGTACGCTTATGGCCCAGTTATACAGGGCAGAACCAAAGGCTACAGTGCCGCCGGCAGCATCCACACGCCATCCTGCCTTGTATTTCTCTTCGTTCATGCCCTTGATGAGCTTATTCACATGATCAATGACCTTACCCAGCCTGATCTGCATCTCCTGGGAGTCTACCTGCAACTCATTGATCAGCCTGTCCACTTTATTTATAAACAGTACCGGCCTCACATGTTCCTTTAATGCCTGCCTGAGCACGGTCTCTGTCTGTGGCATGGTACCTTCCACCGCATCCACAACTACCACAGCACCATCTACGGCCCTCATGGCCCTGGTCACGTCACCGCCGAAATCCACATGGCCCGGCGTATCAATAAGATTGATCAGGTATTCGTCGTCCTCAAACTCATGAACCATTGAAACACAGGCAGAGTCAATGGTGATACCCCGCTCCTGCTCTTCCTCATCTGAATCTGTAAACAACTGCTTGCCTGCCAGTTCCTTTGAGATCATACCGGCACCGGCCAGGATATTATCTGTAAGAGTTGTCTTTCCATGATCGATGTGTGCAACTATACCGATATTCCTGACATTTTCAGGTTCATTCATAAGTACAGTCACGCGCTCAACCATCTTTTTCCTTCGTCCCATATCTGTTTCCTCAATAAATTCTATTTCTGATCATTAACCATCTAATATTTAAGTTTTCATATTAATAAAAAAAAGATTCCGCCCCTGAATATAAAAAAAATGATTGCGGCAAAGCCGCAATAAAATAGATTACCTTGCAGCCTTTGCCACCCGTTCCTTTCCTTCCTTCTTGTTAATAGAATAGGACTTGACATCGTAATTTGCAGCTGCAATTATCTCATTTGCCAGGGCTTCCCCGATAGGCCGCCTTTTCTTAAATGAAGATTTATACGCCCCTTCGGCTACAAGTTTCAGTGCAGTATCCACCCTGCGCTGGGGTGCACTGTCTACTGCCTTCGGAACAGCGATCCCGCCATACTTCAACCTGACTGTTTCCTCCCTGGGTCCTGCATTAATAATAGCATTGACCAGTATCTGGATCGGATTTTCCTTGGTCTTCTTGTTAATGATCTCAAAAGATTCCTTAACAATTTTATAGGTGGTCATCTTCTTGCCAGTGTTCTTTTCGGTCTGCATCATCTTATTGATGAGCCTCTCAACAATGTGCTGGTTGGACTTATTGAACTGCTGTCTGGCGTGTTTTCCTCCGGAATAAGGCAGCATAACAGGCTTCAGGTTGATATATCTCTCGACGCTGATATCCTCTACCTGAACTTCTGTAGTATCCCATTTATCAAAAATCTTGTTCATACATCTACCTCATTGGCTTCTCTTTGCGCCCGATAACCATCTCGTTGAGACTCATATCGTTCACTGCCGTTACCTTGAACCTGACACCGGGAATATCACCCTTTGCACCGCCCATACGCCCGCCGATACGTTCCACGGTCACTTCATCATGTTCATCTATGAAATTGATAGCACCGTCACCAGGACAAAAAGCAGTGACCTGCCGTCCGTTCTTGATCAACTGTATCCTTACACATTTCCTTATGGCAGAGTTTGGCTGTTTTGCCTCTACACCAACTTTCTCAAGTACAATACCCCTTCCCTGTGGAGCACCTCCAAGAGGATCTGCCTTTATATTAAGCTTCAGAGCGCGCCGGAGGTATTTCCTGTCGCTCCACCTGAAATTTTCCCGGTCACTTTTTAGTTTGCGGGCAGCGTATTTTCCGTTTCCCATATTATAATACTTCCTGTGAAATTAATTATCTGGAGTTCTTGCAGGCTACTGAATTGTCACGTCATCTATATCATGATGTCGTTTGGCAAGAACCTTCACTTTTTCAATGTTCTTTCCGTTTCGCCCTATGGCAAGACCTTTCTCTTTAGTTTTTACTTCTACATAAGCTATACGTTTGTCACCCTTATGTCCGATCTTTACGTTATTGGCATTAGCAGGCTGAAGCAGGTTCTGTATAAAAATAACCGGGTCGTCGTTATACTCCACCACTTCAACATGGCGCCCGATACTTTTTACAAGCTTGTTGACATGCTCACCGTTCTTGCCTATAGCCATACCCATATCTCCGGTCTTAACAACAAATATCACCCTGTTGTTGTCATCATCCAGTAGACAATCCCTGGCAGTAGCTCCGGTTGTACTCTCAAACAATGCTATGTAGCGAATTCCATCTGTGGAAAGTTTAACTTCGCTCAATTATATACCCTTATCCTTTTATTGCTATTAATATTTTCGATTCCCCTGGATCCTCTATAGCCATTGCCGCAACAGCGAACGGTTTGCTGCAGGTCGTACCCAGTTCAACACCAATGCCTGGAAAGTCTATCACAGGTACTTTCCCTGTAACCCTGTCCCGTACATCTGCGGGACAGTTTGACGCAAGCACTACTACCTTGGCCTGGTAATTATCCACAGCCTTCACTGTTTGCCTTGATCCGATCGATACTTTTCCGGTCTGGATCGTGATTCTCAGTGTTTTATTAAAGTCTAAATCCATGAATATCATCCTGTATGATTTTTTATATCTACTGGCTTTTATTATTTAAGTTCTTTTTGCTGCCAGAAGTTTTACATGTCCGGTCCCGAGCTGAATGGGCTGGCCCACAATAACATTCTCGGTCACACCTCTTAATTCGTCAATATCTCCCCTTGTACCTGCATCCAGCAGGTGGTTAACTGTAACCTCGAAAGCCGCCCGTGCAAGCACACTGGCCTTTTCACCCGAGATGCCGTGCCTGCCAATTGCTTTCACTTCCCCGTCAACGGTCATGATATCAGCCACCAGCATAATATGCCTTACATCAACAGACAGCCCCTGTTCACGAAGTGTGTCAGTAGCTTCTTTTATGATACTGTTCCTGGCAGCCTCGATACCGAACACTTCATAAATCTCATTGATATTATTAGTAGTGGACCGTGTCATATCCACGCCATCCAGATCATCAATGTCTTTCAGAGACGATCCTTCAGTGTACAGTACATATTCGTCAATGGTATCCTCTTTCCTGATAACTACCCGTTTGATATCACTTATTCCCTTGAGGGTTACATTCTCCACGTTCTTACCCAACTGGAGCAGTTCCCTGTACGACTCGTTCTCCGGACGTACCGTAAGCACATTTCCATCTATCAGCACGGTCAATCCTAATTCGTCTTCCAGTTTCCCTGCAACTTCATCCGGTGTGATCTCACGCTGGGTGATCACCTTCTCATTGAGCTCGATGATCAATGCCATTTCAGTAATATCCGTAGACAAGCTACCCAGGTGACTGATATGGGTGGCTTCGATATTCCATGCCAGTTTACGGGCCATATCCCTATCCCTGGCATAATCCTCTTTAAGGTGTACTGACATCATGGGCGTAGAAGGGTTCTTCCTGGCATCAACGATCTCGATCAGCCTGGGCAGACCCAGTGTAACATTTATCTCAGCCACACCCGCATAGTGGAATGTTCGCATTGTCATCTGAGTACCAGGCTCACCAATACTCTGGGCCGAGACCACACCGGCAGCCTCACATGCCTCAATACAGGCATATTCATAACCTTCAACAACCCGTTTTATGATCTCTTCAAGCTGCTTTTTGGTTACTTTTGTCTCTTCAAGCTCATTATGAAGATTATCAAGGATATTCTTTGGCAGTTGCAGGTTCCTGGTCATCTCTTCAATTGTCTTCTCGCTCACTGCCATTATTCTACCCCCTTTGAAGTAACAGATTCCACAATCCACTTTATGGCCTGTGGTTTACTGAATTCACTTTTCATGGGGTCAATACCATCCTCCCCATATTTGAACTGGACAACCATGCCCCTGGTATCCCTCACAGTCCCATCATACTGGACCTCCAGGTCCTGGAGCGCATTGACCAGCCTTCGCTGCAGGTAACCGCTCTGGGATGTCCTGACAGCCGTATCCACCAGACCTTCCCTGCCACCAATGGCGTGGAAGAAATATTCTGTAGGTGAAAGGCCGCTTTTATAACTGTTCTTCACAAACCCGTGAGCTGCCGCACCCAGGTCACCTGTATGGAAATTGGAAAGTGTCCTGCCAGCATAACCCCGCTTGATACGCTCGCCCCTCACAGCCTGCTGGCCCACGCATCCTGCCATCTGGGTCAGGTTCAACATGGAACCCCTTGCACCTGAAACTGCCATAACCACTGCGGCATTTTCCAGGCCAAGGTATTTACCGGCAATATTACCAGTTGAATCCCTTGCCTTGCCAAGCTCCTGCATGATCTTCAATTCAAGTGTCTCGTCCACGGTCCTGCCTGGCAGAGGTTCAAGATTTCCTTCATTATAAACTATAACCAGGTTCATGACCCTGTCCTCGGCTTCACCCAGCAATTCAGATATCTGGATACTGGCCTCATCAGGTATATCCTCATCACTGATCCCGAAACTGAAACCGTAATGCATAACACCCTTTATCCCGAGCATTGTAGCTTCATTAATGAATTGCAGTCCTCTGCCCGAACCATAATCCTTGATGATCTTGTCAACGATCAATCCCTTGAATGCGCCCACGGCTTTTTCTTCAATAGTACCGCTCAATAACCCGCCGTCCTTAATAAGCACATAAGCGTCCAGGTCACAGTCTTCCTTCTTGCAGGTATCACAATTCTCACATATCCCGGCCCTGTATGCCATGTTCAATCCGGACGGAAGAATGTGGCTGACTGCCTGTTTTCCTGTCCAGAAAGGCTTACCATCCACTTCACCTGCCGGTTCGGATAACTCTTCTATCTTGGTTTTGCTGAGCATGTCCAGTATTTCACTCTTACTTAGTCTGCTATCTCCCCTGGTCAACAGGTACATACCCGAGATGTGGTCATGGATGCCGCCAATAATAGGACCGCCGAACCTGGGGGACAGGATATTTTCCTGTACATGTATAAGCATCATTGCCTCTGCCCTGGACTCCTCGGTCTGGAGCACATGCATGTTCATTTCATCACCATCAAAGTCAGCGTTGTAGGGCGGGCATACGGCAGGATTCAACCTGAAAGTCTTATGGGGCAGTACCTTGACATTATGTGCCATGATACTCATCCTGTGCAATGAAGGCTGCCTGTTAAACAGCACGATATCCCCGTTCTTCAACTGTCTGTCGATCTTCCACCCTAATTCAACAGTATCTGCAAGTTCCTCGCGATTACTTTCAGTGATCTTGATCCTGCGCCTGTCACTGCGCTCTATATAGTTAGCACCGGGATGGTTCTCAGGACCACGCCTGATATATTCACGCACTTCTTCAATATTACGGGTAGTCAAGTTGACAGGTATGGTCATTTCCATGGCAATGGATAGTGGAACACCCACTTCGCTGATGCTCAGGTTGGGGTCAGGTGAAATGACAGTCCTTGCACTGAAATTTACCCTCTTACCTGACAAACTGCCCCTGAACCTGCCTTCCTTACCCTTCAGCCTCTGGGACAAGGTCTTCAACGGCCTTCCTGAACGATGCCTGGCAGGGGGTACGCCTGATACCGCATTATCCATGAACGTTGTCACATGGTACTGCAGCAGTTCCCACAGGTCTTCGATGATAAGCTGGGGCGCACCAGCTTCACGGTTCTCCTGGAACCTCTGGTTGATCCTGATAATATCCACCAGCTTATGAGTGAGGTCATCCTCGCTCCTCTGCCCGCTCTCCAGCGTTATACTGGGGCGCATGGTCACTGGCGGTACCGGCAGTACGGTCAATATTACCCATTCGGGCCTGGCGTTATTGGGGTCCATGCCAATGACCTCGATATCCTCGTTGGATATTTTCTCAAGTCTCACCCTGATATCAGAAGGCATTAGTTTATGATCGTGATCACCCATCTTCTCGACAAAGGTGGATGGTTTTTCCACCTTTATATCCAGCTGTTTGGCACCACAATACATGCAGGTCTTGGGCTTCCTTGCCTCTTTGAATACCTCGCTGGTGATATCCTCTATTGGCTGCCCCATCTTTCTCATAGTCCTGATCTGTTCAAGGTATTTCTTTTTCTGGTTTGAATCCAGAAGCAGTGCACTGCACTCCCTGCATGTGCCCCTTAATACCTTGCGTATCAATTTTGCAAAACCTACATGTATGACCGGTGCGATGAGTTCTACATGTCCGAAATGACCAGGACACTCCCCTGCCCTGCCTCCGCAGGTCTTGCAGCGAAGACCAGGGTCAATAACACCCATTCGAGGGTCCATCAAACCCATTTCGATTGGGAAACCGTCGTCATCATAAGTATCTGCAGTAATTACACGGGTTACACTCATCTTCCTGTACTCTTTGGGTGATATAAGCCCGAACCTTATTTCTTTTATTCGCTTTGGAACTGTTTTAAACATTATTACCACCTCTATACCGCATCCTCCAGAATAAGCCTGGGAGCAACACCAAGTGACTTGATCTCATCCAGTAGTAACTTGAATGCATAGCTCATCTCAACAGTATATATTTCTGTCTCTGCTCCGCAGTTGGGACAAAATACCATGTTCCTCCTCTTGTCCTGGGTAGCTACCATACCACAATGGGAACAAACAAGTTGTTCCACCTTATCAGATTCATCCAGCAATCTCTCTTTCAGGGTAAGGGATGCACCGTGCCCGATAAGCACATCACGTTCCATCTCACCGAACCTGAGACCACCTTCCCTGGCCCTACCCTCTGTAGGCTGCCTGGTAAGCACCTGCACCGGACCCCTGCTCCTGGCATGGATCTTTGATGACACCATATGATAGAGCTTCTGGTAAAGGATCACGCCAATGAATACGTCAGCTTCGATCTTTTTTCCTGTTTTGCCGTCATAGAAAACTTCCTTGCCTGTATGGGAATACCCCGCACGTTTCAGGGCAAGCCTCAGGTCATGTTCGGATTCACCTGAGAAGGGAGTGGCATTGATACGCCTGCCTTCAAGACTGCCCACCTTGCCTCCGATCATCTCAAGCACATGAGCCACAGTCATCCTTGAGGGGATGGCATGGGGATTGATCACAAGATCGGGTACCATCCCTGATTCTGTGAATGGCATATCTTCAAATGGCTGGATAAGTCCAAGCACACCTTTTTGTCCGTGCCTTGATGCGAACTTGTCACCAAGTTCCGGGATTCTCTCATCCCGTACCCTGACCTTTGACAGCCGGGCCCCGTTCATGCTCTCGGTAAGAATAACTGCATCCACAATGCCGCGTTCATTTGAACGCATAGTAACGCTCGACTCTCTCCTCTGCTGCGGGCTAAGACCCAGTTCAGTGGGCTCTTCAAGGAACCTGGGCGGACTGGTCTTACCGATAAGCACATCATTGTGATCTACAATGACCTCGGGATTGACGATGCCGTCCTCATCCAATTGGGAATACACTTCCGGTCCGCGTGCCCCCCTTACTTCCTGGTCGGGAATTTCGAACTTGTCCTCCTGTCCTCCGGGATAGCGCCTCTCTTCGCCTCCAAGGGTCCTGAAGAAATGACTTCTTCCAAGACCCCGATCTATACTACCCTTATTAACGACAAGGGCATCCTCAATATTATAACCTTCATAAGAAAGTACAGCAACAACAAAGTTCTGGCCTGCTGCCCTTTCATCGAACCCGATCACATCCGAGGTCTGGGTGTGTACTATTGCTTTTTGGGGGTAATGCATCAAATGTCCCCTGGTATCGGGTCTTAGTCTCAAATTGGCTACCGGCACACCGAGACATTGTTTTACCATACCTGCACCCATGGTGTTCCTGGGTGAGGCGTTGTGCTCGGGGAACGGGATCATGCCAGTGCAGATACCAAGTATAAGGGACGGGTCGATCTCAAGATGGGTATGTTCCGGTGTAATGTCTGCTTCATTCACTGCAACGAAACAGTTCTCTTCCTCCTCTGCATCAAGATATTCAATTAATCCCATTCTGACCAGGTCATCGAACTCTGCCTCCCTGTTCTTTAGTAGATCTATATGTTCCTCTGTTAACAGGGATTTTCCGTTCACAACAATAATAACCGGTCTTCTGGCCCTGCCGGCATCACTATTTATAATTATCTCATGTGTCTTGGGGAAGTAGGTCACGTTTACCTGTATGGGTGTTGTACCTGCCCTGCGCATCTGCTTAACATTGCTGACCAGTTCTTCAGGATTGTCATGATAACCAAGCAGTTCCCCGTTTAAGAATACTCTTGTTTTATTCAAAGAATTCACACCCCCTCATTGAACTCAACTTCTTCTTCCATCGCTTCAAGCTCAGTGGCATAGGTGCCACGTTTTTCTTCCAGGTTCATGATGTGTGGTGCCACATGTTCCACGTTTAAGTTATACAGTGTCTGTTTCAATCCCTTTACATCAAACACATCGGTCGATACCTCTACCATCTGGGCAAAGTTCTTCACCAGCCCGCAGTTAGGTCCTTCAGGCGTTTCCGATGGACAGATACGGCCCCACTGGGTGGGATGTAGATCCCTTGCCTCGAAATGGGGCTGTGCCCTGGAAAGGGGAGATATCACCCTGCGAAGGTGTGAAAGTGATGCCATGTAATCTATACGATCCAGGAGCTGGGATACGCCTGCCCTGCCTCCGACCCAGTTACCTGTGGCCAGCGGGTGGCCCAGTCTCTCTGTCAGGACATCAGCCCTGACCACAGTGATCACATTAAGGTCACGGTTACGCATATTTGCCCGCTCGAGCTGGTACTTAATATCCCTTGCCAACCTGTTGAAAGATACCCTGAACAGGTCTTCCATCAGGTTCCCGCTAAGTTTGAGACGTTTATTGGAATAATGATCCTTATCATCCCTGGTTCTCCTTCCCAGTGCCAGTTCAAAGCAGGCCTCTGCCATCCTGCCCAGGTACTGGGCTTTTACGATCCTGTGGCCCGGCTCATTACCCAGGTGCGGCAGAAGGTACCTGTCGATCACATAATTTGCCCTTTTTATCTGGTATTCCCCTGTCTGGCCGGCGGCAACCCTGCCACCTACTTTTTCCACAGCCTCTTCACAGGTATGGGCCTCGGCTTCTTCCAGGTTTTCCATCATGAACTTCACTACTTCAGGGTCGTATGACACTGTATTTACGATATCCTCATCAGTCTCGATACCAAGAGCCCGCATTAATGTAACAAAGGCTAACCGTCCTGAAATTGATGGGAAACTCACTTCTATTATGGACTTGCGACCGCGTTCGACCACGGCCAGTGCCCTGTATCCCCTGCGTTCACTGAACACCTTGGCAACCTCGATCCTATCACCGTAACGTTCCTCGAACTCCACCAATATCTTATTAGGAGCCAGGTCTTCCAGGGTCATCAGGACCCTTTCGGTTCCGTTCACAATGAAATAACCGCCAGGGTCCAGCGGGTCCTCCCCCACCACTATCATCTCATTGTGGGTCATATCGACCAGGTTGCAGTTCTTGCTCATCAGCATCATTGGGAGCTGACCGATAATAGCTTCAATAGGTTCATTTTCAACATCCCCCTGGACGATGGTCATCTCAAGATGTATCGGGGCCGAGTATGTAATATCCCTTAATCTTGCATCATTTGGATATAGCACATCCTGGGCACCGTCTGCTTCTTTTGCCAAAGGCTTGCCAACCCTGATCGCTCCAAGTTTCACATAAGTATCTTCTATATCAGTCTCAATGACCCCTTGTTCAGTGATGACCTTCTGCATTCCGTAATCCAAAAAATCATTGAACGAATCTATATGGTGTCGGACTATTTTATCACGGGTAAAGTATGCCCGGGATAATATTTCTCTATTTAACACAGCTTTGCACCTTCCTGGTTTAAGTAAAACGAGTTTTTTGACAGTTTGATGTCCATCTGCCTGATTATTCAATTACCAGTCTGTAGAATTCAGCCTCTCCCGCAGTCTGGCTAGTTCGTATAACCTTGACTATGTCACCGACCTGGCCTCCAATTTCCAGTATAACCGGATCTTTGACCTTTATTTTTGGCAATTGCTCTTTATCTATGACATATTTTTTTAAAACCTGGCTTGCCTCATTCTCTGACAGCAATAAATGGTGAGGCACCAGGTTGTGATCTAATAAACTGAAATTTTTCGAACCTTTCATTACTTTATTCATCCCCTTAAATATGTAAAAAACGGGCTCGGAGGGATTTGAACCCCCGACCATCTGGTATCTTTGGATGTATGGGTATATTCCATACACCTTAAAAGCCAGGTGCTCTGCCTGTCTGAGCTACGAGCCCACCGATGGACAGCGGCAGCTATGTCTAAACCTCTTACAAAATTCAGGCTCAAATTTTTTCTACCGAACAATTCTTCACCGATTTGGATATGGTACTTCAGGATGCTATGCAGGCGTACCGCCCTAATAGGGAATGCATTGGATTTAAACCTTTCTTTTGTTTGACATATTGTGTATCCAACTTTTTAAACCCCAACTAATTTTATAAATGATATTCGACTATTGGATATATGACTTTATCCTTTATTTTTTGTATCCCTTCTCTTTACACTTGAATTTCCATGTATGGTGCTTTTAGGTACGCTGCTTTCACGTATCTTGCCTTCATGTTTGGCGATTTCAGCCAGCTTTTCCTGCTGGATCTTTTTCTTCTTCCTGTAATAGCTAAGAGGATGACCAATGGTCCTGCATATTTCATCTTTATTGTAACAGTTACCGTAAGTAATCATGGTCGTACACGATGGAGGTTTGTAGGAAGTGCCTGTAGAACCTGCAATATGATCTACCTGGTAGTTCGTCATCTCCTCATTGAAATCAGGTGAGACATTGAACATCTGAACTACCTGGTCCACAGACAGGCCGATGTTCAGCAAAAAAGATGTCAGGGCAAACCTGGCTGAATGAGCAAGGTTGACACCGCCCTGGGCACTGGAAAGGAGATGTACGATACACGGAGGGAAATCCCCCGGCTCAACTTCGCCAAAACCCTCCTCATCAAACTCCTTCTTGATCTCTTCCAGGCAGGTCCTGATCTCTTTGATATCACCGGCCATGGACTGGCAGAACATATCGGGCACATCCAATGGCAGTGCTTTTATGATACGGACCCTGATGGCCTCCTGCAGCAGCCTGGCATACTGTTCCTTGGTGATGTTCACATATCCCGATTCCAGAGTGCGGTTCACCAGCTTCCATTTCAGCGCCCGCATTCCTGCTGCTCCCCTGATATAATCAGTAAAATGTATCCTGAAGCCTTTTTCGGCAATACTGGCATTGATGTTGAAATCCCGGCCGATCTCAGTCAGTATATTATCATCTTCCTTTCCCATCCTGGAATTTGCAAACTTTGCCTCTGCAAGAGCATACCGCCTGACCAGGAACGCATCATCTATACATGAGACAAGTATCCGGGCAATGGGATATGATAAAAGCTCAGGTGTGTCCAGTCCCATATTTTCATTCCTGATCTCTCCTTTAATAGCCTGGATGACCCTTGATTTAGCACGGCTGCGTGCCATGCCGTAACCGCGTGATACCAAGATTTCATCTATAGTGGAATCCATCCCTGCAACATATTCTGCTGCCTTTGTTAAAAATGGATATTCAGATAGTCTTGCTTCATCCATTGCAAATATTAATCCGATTCGATCCTCGGTGCCAGAAGATAGTTTACTTCGCCATTCCCGTTTGCGATCTTGAATTTGATCATTGTTGGGAAATCCTTGCCCAGTTCTATGGTGACCTCACTTGCCTTGCCTGCTGACTTCACCATATCTGAAAGGTAATCCAGTGAGAACAAAGAACGGGCATCTCCGGGTTCAAGGCTAATAAGCTGGTCCTTGGCCATATCAAGCCGCATCCGGTCCGAGTCACCTTCTGCTTCAAGATAGAACATTTCGCCATCTATTCCCATGCCCATATGGTCGGATACCTTCTCAGCGGCCTTGACGGCACGTTTCAGGTCATTGCCGGACAGCACAACGCTGGCAGGAAGTTCCAGTTGTGGCACTTTTGGTTCCTTGCGAATAGAAGCAGGGTCAAGCAGCGATATCTTGTAGGTCAGGCCGCTCATACCGATTACAAGTTTGTGAGTTTCTTCATCCAGCTCCATTTCCACTGTCTCTGCTTTTTCAGCCATGCCCAGGATATCGTTCAACCTATTCAGGTCAACACCAAGTTCGCCTTCGGTGGCAGTGAACTCTTCAAAGGCAGCGGATTTCAGGTTAAGGGTGATCATTGCCACATTGGCCGGGTCCACTGCCTTTACCGACATCCCGTCGGTAGTTAAGTTGATCTTGGCCTCGTCAACAATATTTGAAACGGCTTCAATGGTTTCTTTGAGTTTATCAGATTCTATAATTGCCTTGAACATTTACTGTCTCCATCCTTTGAGGGGATATATGATAGCGATATTTCATGACCATATGCGATTATGAGTTATAAGAATTTCTAAATTATTTAAGTCCATTGAGAATTTTGCTTAACCTTGTTTTGTTATCTCTCTACATATAGAGAGAACCCGATCAGGTGTTTTTTAGTAAATCAACCTCAACACCAAAATACTTGACCGCCCATTTCATTTCATTGGACAAATCCTAACAAATTATTCAATGAACCTTACCCCGTGCCATGGATGCAAATATCCCGACAAAACACAGAACTGAAAAGATCATGAAAGCAGCCTTTACACTTTCAAGAAAAGGAGAATAATATTCCGGTGTGATCCGGGCCCTGCCTATAAATAGTGCAAATAATAACATAGCAATTCCCATACTCAGCATCTGGCCCACCAGCCGCATCGTACCCATTGTTCCGGAAGCAATTCCATAATATCTTTTTTCCACACTGGTCATGATCGCATTAGTATTGGGTGATGAGAACAGAGCATAACCAAAGCCAAGTAATACCAGGTTGAGTATGATAAATGTCAGTGTAGTTTCATTGTCCAGTAAGGAGAAAAGGAACAGCCCTATTGTCATCACCACCATCCCAATTGAAGCCACTACCCGCGGCTCGACCCTGTCTGAGAGCTTGCCTGCCATGGGTGATAGAACAGTCATCACAATAGGCTGTGCCACCAGCACCATACCTGCACTTTGGGGTGGCAGTCCTTTGATATATTGCAGATAAAGGCTCAAAAGGAACGAGACCGCAAAAGTGGCAGAATAATGTATAAGGGCTGCCAGATTGGAGAAGGTAAAGGTCCTGTTATTGCTGAAAATGTCCATATTTACAACAGGATGCTCTACTTTATTTTCCCAGTAAATAAACAGCAATATCCCTGCAATACCGGTAAATATCAGCCAGGCACCCAGGATATTGGGCAGCAGGGAAAGACCGTACATTATAGATACCAGTGTAATTCCGTAAATTATCGAACCATTCAGGTCAAAACTTTCTCCTTTTGCATCTGCCCATTCCCCCTTCATTTTCCAGATGGTGAAAAATATCACTATTATGCCAAGAGGTACATTTACCAGGAAGATACTTCGCCACCCGAAATGCTGCGTAAGGAAACCGCCCAAAAACGGACCCATGGTAAGTCCCAGATACACTGCTGCCACATTTATTCCCAGGGCCCGTCCCCGCTCTCCAACCGGAAATACTGATGTGACTATGGCCACGGCAGTCCCGAAGATCATTGCACTTCCCATTCC
>DUIM01000169.1:2099-5216 GCA_013330355.1 Methanosarcinales archaeon | reverse complement strand
TCCAAGACCCGGCAGACATACAACCGGATGCTAGAACAAATAGAGTCTGTCGGACTGCCTCCACAGGTGGAACTGGACGTGCTGGGCATACTGGAACTGATGGGCAATGCCGAATCCAGGGTACATGGAACGCCACTGGATGAACTGCACCTGCATGAGATGGGGCAGCAGGATGCTATTGCTGATATTGTGGGTGCGGTGTTTGCGTTCCACAACCTGGAACTGCCCGGGTCCCGGGTATTGTGTATGCCGGTTTCGGTTGGAGGCGGGTATGTTGATACAGCGCATGGACTGCTGCCGGTACCGGCCCCGGCAACCCTTGCTATACTGGATTCATCGAACCTGGTGTGGCGTGGGGGGCCGGTAGAGCACGAACTGCTTACACCAACGGGTGCTGCCATATTGGCATTTCTGGTGAAAAAGTATGGTTCAACTTGCCCGGAATATCCCGGGATAACCTCGTCTGTTACAGGATACGGGGCAGGTTCGAAAGAGACTGGTATGCCCAATGTGCTGCGCTCGGTGCTGGGCGAACTTGATGCCGGGCTTGCAATTGACCATGTAGATATGCTGGAGACCAATGTTGATGATGTGACCGGAGAGGTAGTGGGATACCTTATACAGGAACTGATGGATGACGGTGCACTGGATGTCTCGGTGATACCTGCTACTATGAAAAAAGGAAGAAGTGGATTTTTGATCAAGGTGGTCTGTGAGTCTAAAGATACAAACAGGCTTGCACATAGGATCATTGCAGTGACCGGAAGCCTGGGGGTGCGACTAATCCCGATCAGGCACAGGCTTACTGCACGGCGCAGGATGATGGATATAGAGATACAGGTCTCAGGCAGGCCATACCAGGTACCGGTGAAGGTTGGGTGTGATAACAGCGGGAATGTGCTGAATATTTCTGCGGAATTTGAGGATTGCAGGCTAATCGCACAGGAGACAGGGTTGCAGGTAAAGGACCTGATGCGCAGGGCTGAAGAATCGGCAAGGATGCACATTGATGCAGAATAGAACAATTTAACAATACTGCTTACCTTTGGTTGCGACACATGAGAGATAAGGGCGATACCAAACACGATATCCTGAACAGACTTGAAAGTTACAGGGCAAAGGACCTATCCTATGACCGGGTCTTAAGCGCCATGTGCACCCGCCCGCATCCCATTGCAGTTGCCGCTCATGAAATGTTCATGGAGACTAACCTGGGTGATGCGGGGCTGTTCCCTGGTACACATGAACTGGAATGTAAGGTAGTCAGGATGCTGGGTGGTATCCTTGGTGACCCGTCAGTGTATGGCTATATTACTACCGGAGGTACCGAATCCAATATACAGGCCATGCGGGCTGCCAGGAATTCGGGAATGAGTACAAAACCTAATATCGTAGTGCCCGACTCAGCACATTTTTCATTTGATAAAATTGCTGACCTTTTGAACTTGGAACTGCGAAAAGCAGAACTTGATAACAGCTTCAGGGTGGACCCGGGGTCAGTGGAGTCGCTGATCGATGACAATACAATTGCAATTGTGGGTATAGCAGGTACTACCGAATTCGGGCAGATCGATCCCATTAAGGAACTTTCGGATATAGCTGTGGATAGGAATTTGTTCCTGCACGTGGATGCGGCATTCGGGGCCTTTGTGATCCCCTTCCTTGACAGGGAATATGATTTTGATTTCAGGTTGCCTGGAGTATCTTCCATTACAGCCGACCCCCATAAGATGGGGCTATGCACCATTCCGGCAGGTGGACTGCTGTTCAGGGATCCATCCCACCTGGAAGGGCTGCAAACCCAGACACACTACCTGACCATCGATACCCAGCATTCCCTGAGCGGGACACGCAGCGGGGCAGTGGTCGCAGCTTCATATGCTGTTATGAGGCATCTTGGTATGGAAGGATACCGTTGCCTGATAGATTACTGCATGGGATTGACCCGCCGGCTTGTTGAGCGTGCAAGGGGTTTTGGTGTGGAGCCGCTGGTTGAACCTGTGATGAACGTAGTAGTGCTGGACGTGGGCGATACTGCTGCTGTAAGGCAGGCTCTTGCAAAAAAAGGCTGGTCCACATCAATAACACGGAACCCGGTGGGAATGAGACTGGTAATAATGCCGCACCTTACTGAAAGTACGATGGATGAGTTCCTGGATGACCTTGAGGGAATATGTGGGTAATGGCAGGAATATTTGGCGCGTGTTATTGCATGCAAATACCTGTTGGAATATCCGGGTAACTGTTAGTCGTACTCTCTCCAGGTCCTGCCGCATTTGGTGCACCTGAAGAACCTGGTCTCACTCTCATCTGCCGACCTTAGCTGCCTTAGCCACCAGTAAGCAATTTTATTACCACATTCTTCACATTTGACCTTGATAGTAGGAAGTCCTGCTGCTTCATCACCCTCCAGGACCGTGATCTCTCTTTCCTTGAATTCCTTTTTTTCAATGATCTTCCTGGTCTTTTCTTTCTCAAAACCACATTTCCTGCATTTCATCATGCCGCCGGAGGGCATCATCATACTTTTACATTGAGGACAAAATTCCATTGTAATTTACTTCCTTTTACTTCTCGGTATTATAGTACTAGTAATAGTACTAAAATGATCTATGTAACTATGTAAAATGTTCGATAACCTGCTATTTTATTATCACTTATTATCACTCATGAAATATCTGCCCTTCAAAGGCAAACACCTCAGTATCAGACTCGAACCACGCATCAGGGAACAGCCCCGCCTTCATGCAGGTCTGGCCCAGGAACTCCTCTGCATTAAATTCATTTTCTACAGCCACCTGGGGCAGCAATAGTCCTGAATACGGCCCCTTTTGCACGATAAGTCCATGCCTGCCCACTTCTATCTTACCTGGCAGTTCTTCAGGTTTTGCTTTAAGCCTGTGCGGCATAGTAAGCACTGTGACCTCTATCTCCAAATTTTCAAGTTCATTAAGAGTGACAGGCATGAACCTGGGGTCTTCCGTAGCAGCATTAATGGCAGAGATCACAATTGCTTCACCCAGCGGCATGACTGGGTAGGGCCTGCCGATACACCCTCGCAGTTCTCTACGGGACCCGGATCTGTTATTTAACGTGACGAATACGCCCCTGTTATTC
>DUIM01000169.1:0-1714 GCA_013330355.1 Methanosarcinales archaeon | reverse complement strand
CCAGGTATTCCTCAATGGCCGTACGTGCCAGTTCCAGGGCAGTCTGCCCCTCATCCGATGTTAGCAATTCTGTCATAATAATTTAAATTTTTGGACTTAACCGAACATGCCTTCCGGGATATCTTCGTGCTCGTAAATGATTACCTTGTGGTAGGCATCAATAAAATCATTCATTTTGATAGTCCTGTCCCGCCTGCGTATTACGAACATGCCCGCTTCTGTGACGATAGCTTTTATGTCAGCACCGCTTAAGTCGTTGGTCATCTTCACCATCTTATCAATGTCAACATCATTGTCCAGGGCCATGTTCCTGGTATGTATCTTGAATATTTCCAGCCGGCCTTTTTCATCTGGTAAAGGTATCTCGATGATCCTGTCAAAGCGTCCCGGCCGCAGCAGGGCAGGGTCCAGCAGGTCAATACGATTGGTGGCCGCAATTATTTTTACTTCACCCCGCTCCTCAAAACCGTCCAGTTCGGACAGGAGTTGTACCATGGTCCTGTTTACCTCTGCTGACCCGGTGGTACCGTCGTGTGTCCTGTGCCCGCCCACGGCGTCGATCTCGTCTATGAAAACAATACATGGTGCCTTATCCCTTGCCATCTGGAACACATCACGTACCAGCCTTGCACCTTCTCCTACGTATTTCTGGACAAGTTCAGAACCTGACATCCTGAGGAATGTGGCATGTGCCCGGCTGGCCACTGCTTTGGCAATGAGGGTCTTACCGCTGCCGGGCGGCCCGTATAAAAGTATGCCTGTTGGTGGTTCCACACCCACATCCCTGAACAGGTCCGGATCGGTGAGCGGGAGTTCAATTGTTTCTACTACTTCCTGGATCTGCTGGTCAAGCCCGCCTATGGAACTGTAATCCACATTTGGTGCCTCGATCAGTTCCATGACCCTGGCCCTCAGATCAGCTGGTTTTGCCATTAAGTTCACAATCATAAAATTGTTATTCACTGCAACCCTCATACCCGCTTCCAGTTCATCTGCCATTTCAGGCGGGACCTGGGTGATAACTTCCTGGTTGCTGCCATGCTGGCGCAGCAGTGCCATATCATTGATAACTTCCATTACTGATGCAATGAACAGGGGCGGTAGTTTCAACTGGTTTACCTGTTCTTTAAGTTTCTGTATGGTCTGCAGGTAATTGCTGCTGGCTACAGCAGCATCAAGCAGTCGTTTCTGTAGCTGGTCGTTTAGCTCATCAAGTTGCTCGATCTTCTCGATCAATGATTGTATATCATCGTCCTGTGTATCCGGGGTATTTACAAAACCCGTTTCACCAGAAGATTTGGCTATTGTATTATCCATAGAGTACAAAATTTGATATTATACAATATAAATGTTAGTATGATTGTCTAAATATATATTTTAAGACGCCCACACATGGAAATGATTATCCATTTACATCTTGAGTTCATATCTCGACATCCTAAATAATTTCAATGCATACTGATATTTATAATACATGAAATAACTAAAGATATTATCATAATAATAATCTCACTTTTTCCATGTCTCTCATCAAACATAGTATTTTTCACATTCCCAGTACTTCCGATTATAGGGAGTTCCGAATTGAAAAAAATTAACATACGCTTTTATCTCCATAAATTTACTACTTTCCCAAAACATCTATGAAAATATTGAATTGATCAATTCCACTATATAGAGATTGTCGGAAATGTACCTAAAAAGCGCTTAAATT
>DUIM01000061.1 GCA_013330355.1 Methanosarcinales archaeon | reverse complement strand
TGCCCAGCACGTCCAGTTCCACATGTTGGGACAGTCCGGCAGACTCTATTTGTTCCACCATCCGGGTGTATGTCTGCCGGGTCTTGGAGTGCTGGACCACTTCCACTTTAATTGCCAATAACAGCCCTTTCTTCGCTTTAGAGATACTAACCGTGACGTCTGCTGCCGATTCCATTGCCTCTTTAACCAATTTTTCATCAGCACCCAGGCCCAGCAGGCTCCCGATAAACATATCTCCTGATGCTCCTGAAAATGGGTCCAGTACAATAACTCTTGATCTCATGTCCATATTGCTAACCAGATAGCTTTTATTGGAAAAATACTTATATGTACCCAATTAACACAATTTATAAATTATTTTACATTAAAGGACGGAAAACAATTGGAGCCAATTCAACTCAAAGTCACAAAAGCTTATCCCACTGATTCTTCCAAAGGCATTGCCAGGATAGATCCCCATACCATCCGGAAACTTCAAGTTTCTCTAGGCGATTTTGTTTTCCTTGAAGGTACAAAAACCACTGTTGCTAAGGTCTGGAGAGCAGATCAACTGGACTGGGACACCAATGCCATAAGGATTGACGGTTATACACGCCAGAATGCTGGTGTCGGATTGGGCGAACAGGTATCAGTAACGAAAGCTGCACCAAATGATGCCGAAAAGATCGTTCTTGCACCCGCTGAAGGAGAGGGAATCCAGCTTAGTGGTTCGGCAAATATACTAATTAAACGCCAGATATCAAAGCGGGTTCTTATGGAAGGTGACATAATACCAGTTGTCAGTACTGTTGCCCAACCCATAGTGGGCCAGATGAACACAGGTAATACCATACGCATGGTGGCCGTGGAAGTGGAACCAAAAGGTGCAGTCATAATCAAGGATACAACCGAGATAGAACTGCAGGAGAAGCCTGCCACTGGTTATGATATAGTAGCCAGTACAGGAATTACATACGAGGATCTGGGGGGCCTGGGCGAAGAGATCCAGCGCCTTCGTGAATTGATAGAACTGCCCCTGAAGCATCCCGAAGTGTTCGCAAAACTTGGTATCAGTGCACCCCAGGGTGTTTTGATGCACGGGCCGCCCGGTACTGGCAAGACTATGATAGCCAGGGCCGTTGCTAATGAAAGTGGTGCAAAATTCCATTCAATTGCAGGCCCGGAGATCATAAGTAAATATCATGGTGAGAGTGAAAAAAAACTAAGGGATATGTTTGAAGAAGCTGCCAGTGATGCGCCCGGTATAATATTCTTTGATGAGCTGGATGCTATTGCAGGTAAGCGCTCAGATGTCACAAGTGAAGTGGAACGCAGGGTTGTTGCCCAGTTGCTTACCATGATGGATGGGATTGGTGAGAGGGGGCAGGTGGTGGTTATAGGCGCCACTAACAGGATTAATGCCATTGACCCTGCACTGCGCCGTCCTGGACGGTTTGACAGGGAAATAGAGATTGGGGTCCCTGACAGGGATGATCGTTTAGAGATCTTACAGATACACACAAGGGGTATGCCCCTGGAAGATGATGTGGACCTGGAAAAACTGGCAGATCATACTGTGGGGTTCGTGGGGGCCGACCTGGCAGCACTTTGTAAGGAATCGGCAATGAAAGGATTGAGGCATTTTATACCGAAATTTAATCTTGACCAGGAGATACCAAGGGAACTGCTTGATGAAATCAGGATCACTGCAGAGGACTTTGATAATGCACTAAAGGAGATCGACCCCTCTGCCATGCGTGAGGTCATGGTTGAAATACCTACTGTGACCTGGAACCAGGTGGGTGGCTTAAAGCAGGGCCGTCTGGAGATTACAGAAGCAATTGAATGGCCTCTAAGCAGACCAGACCGGTTCAGGGAGATGGGCATCCAGCCGCCTAAAGGCGTGTTGCTTTATGGTCCTCCGGGAACCGGAAAGACGCTTATCGCCAAGGCCGTGGCCACAGAAACAAATGCCAATTTCATCAGTGTACGCGGGCCGCAACTGCTGTCAAAATGGATGGGAGAAAGTGAGAAGGCCATCCGCGAGGTGTTCAGGAAAGCAAGACAGGTGGCACCGTGTATAATCTTCTTTGATGAGATCGATGCCCTGGCACCGATCAGGGGAATGGATGCGGGAAGCAAAGCACTGGAACGGGTAGTGAACCAGCTTTTAATAGAGATGGATGGGCTGGAGGCTTTAAAGGATGTGGTGGTGGTGGCAGCCACTAACCGGCCTGATATCATGGACCCTGCCCTGATACGCTCAGGGCGGTTCGACAGGGCTGTGTTCATAGGTCCCCCGTCCAGGGACGGACGTTTCGAGATACTGAAGATACACACTCATAATATACCATTGTCAGATGATGTTGAGATTGGCGAAATTGCCGAATCAACAGAAGGTTATGTGGGTGCGGACCTGGAAGCTGTGTGCCGTGAGGCTGTTATGGCTGCAATGCGGGAAGATTTTGATACAGATAAAGTCAGGATGAAGCATTTCAATGCTGCATTAAAGAAGGTAAGGCCTGCTCTTAATGAGGATGTTCGTGAATATTACAAGCGAATGGAAGCACTGTTCAAGGGCAAGGTTAAGAATAAAACAGAACAAAAGTCATATATAGGTTATCGATAAAAATTTGGAGGATATGGTAATGAAAAAAATATTTGCAAGGAATCTCAGGGATAAACAGGTTGTCAGTTCGGATGGAGTGACCCTTGGGGTATTGAACAATATTGTGATGGACATCCGTAGTGGTTCCATTGAGGATCTTGTGGTCAAACCTGACATCGCGCTTGACAAAGGAAAATACAAACAAGATGGTGAGTTTATCCTCATGCCTTTTGGTTCTGTCAGGGCTATCAAAGATTATATTGTAGTAGACAAGGCCATGTCCTTAGCTTCAGCAGCCGAGCCGCCAGTTACTGAGGGGTGAATACGGTCATCTTTCTATAGGGTTGTGTTGCATTCTCGGGACTTTTAAATGTCTGAAGTTGAACTGTTACATGGCGGGAGTTATAACACTAAAAGGTATTCTATACTACTCCGCATGTATAATTTGGAACTTTTGTGTAAAAAGACTGGATAATTCTTGATTATGGTCACCTAAATTGTTGAAGAAACTGTCAGTTGTATTGACAAAATGAGTGAAATTTTCGGGATTTTGTTGCACTTGTTGAAGATGAGTTTAATGACGTGATCGATGCAGGTATTGGCATGTAGCTGTCTAACTTTATTGGCACAGATGCTGGAATGACGTCATAGTGCTTTCGAGTAAATGTGAAACTTTTTATTATTTACTG
>DUIM01000155.1:8045-10729 GCA_013330355.1 Methanosarcinales archaeon | reverse complement strand
AATATCAGCATATGCATCACCCATCTAAACGGGCTGCGTCTGAGTATTCTGCGCTGCAACAGGATATCCAGTACTATTGTGCTTATAAGGCTTTGCCTTTTATGGTGTCCCAGTTTTTCATGGTTAATAGATTTTAAAAAGGTTTTCAAGAAATGAGACGCACTTCCGCCGCCCCATTTTTGCATATTCAGATACATTCCTAATAAAAATATTAGAATTGCGATCATTGCAATTCCTATCATCATATAAAATGAAGGTATTCCCGAATAATAGCTAAATGTTTCACTCATTTGATATTTTCCTCCTATAGGTGAAATTATTGACTCTTCTGATCAGATTAACTAGCAGGACCTATATAAATGATTCCTCGCAAGTTGAATTATCTTGGTATCTAACTTATATATATTTTGCGTATTTTTTGTTAAACAATATTATGGCAGTAGCTATTTTTATAATATACAAAATATTATAATCATCAGGGTTGTGTAAAAGATATTATAAGATATGCCAGCTATAAGATTTTAGCAGAGGCAAAATGAGTTTTAGATATTTCATTGAACAACTAATGTCAGGCCAGTCATTACATGAGATCAATGATAGTTGTTCTCCTTACCTGGAAGTATCAGGATTAGCACATAAAAAAAAAGGTCCGGTTCTTTTTAATGATGTGATGGGGCATAAAATTGTAATAAATATTATCGCAAACCGTCAGTGTATGGCAGCGGCACTGGGGACTTCGCCAGAGAAAATGGTTCATTACCTCGCAGGAAAAGAACCTGATGGTGAAGTGATACTGGTAGATAACACTCCCTCGACAGAGGTCATAGAACCTGAAGTAGACCTTAGCAAGATCCCGATACTGACATATTTCCAAAAAGACGGCGGACCTTATATCACAGCCGGAGTAGTAGTGTCAGAATACGGTGGCATGTGCAATGCATCGATCCATCGATTAATGGTAACAGGCAAAGATACCTTGGTGGGTCGTCTTGTCGAGAACCGGCATACATATAATCTCCAAAAGGCTGCATCCGGGGAAGGCGAGCCACTGCCCATTGCAATAGTTATAGGAATAGATCCTGTTATACTTCTGGCAACTACTACAAGAGTACCTGAAGGTGATGAATTCCAGTATGCAGGGGCACTACTGGGTCGGCCTGTCGAGCTATTCAAACTTGATAACGGTATTAGTATCCCGCATGCCGAATGGGTGCTGGAAGGATATATTGAACCTGATACCACTGTAGCTGAAGGTCCTTTTGTAGATATCACAGATACCATAGACATCATCAGGCAACAACCGCTGATCCGGATAACAAAAGTCATGCACCGCCGTGACCCCATCTACCACGCCATCATGCCGGCAGGAGGCGAACACAAGATGCTCATGGGCATACCTTACGAACCCCTGATCCTGAAAGGAGTGGGGGATGTTTGTGATGCCAGCAACGTGGTGCTGAGTGAAGGTGGTTGCTCATACCTGCATGCCATTGTCCAGATACACAAGACCGCAGACAACGACGGGCGAAAGGCTATCGATGCAGCGTTCTCGGCACATAAAAGCCTGAAGCATGTAATAGTGGTGGATGATGATATTGACATTTTTGACCTGTCTGATGTGGAATATGCCATAGCAACAAGGTTCAGGGCAGACAAAGACCTGGTCGTGTACCCGAACGTGCGGGGCAGCAGCCTTGACCCCATGTGTTCTCCTAACGGGCATACCGCCAAGATGGGGCTGGACGCAACCATGATACTGGGAGAAGAGCACAAGTTCAAACGCTTGACCCCTGGGGAGGATTAAAAGCTTGTACCTGACACAGGAAGAAGAGTCGATCCTGGAAGGAGAGCATGGTCCCACTCTTAAAAAAGCCATGGAGATACTTACCACCCTTGGCGATATCTACGGCGCCGACTCACTTATACCGGTAAAGAGCGCCCAGATAGCAGGCGTGAGTTACAAGACCATTGGTGATGCCGGCCTGGAATGGATATCAGACCTTGAAGGCACAGTTGTAGTGCCCTCTGTCCTGAACCCGGCAGGCATGGACCTGGAGCGCTGGCAGGAGATGGGTGTGGATGCAGAGTTTGCATCCAAACAGGCCCGGATCATTGAAGCATACAGGCGCCTGGGCGTTAGATGTGAATGCACCTGCACGCCTTATTATATTGACAAAGAACTGGCTGCTTTTGGCGACCACCTCGCATGGAGTGAAAGCTCGGCAATATCCTACGCAAATTCGGTGATAGGTGCCAGGACCAACCGCGAAGGCGGACCTTCGGCATTGTCGGCTGCGCTTATCGGAAAGACAGCCAATTACGGCTACCACCTGGACGAGAACCGGATTCCAACGATTGGATTTGAAGTGAATTGTAAATTAACAGGAGCAGATTACGGTGCCTTGGGCTGCCTGGCAGGGGCTGAGGCGGGCTCAAGTGTACCTATGTTCAGGCTCAGGTCAAAGCCGTCCGACACCGAATTAAAAGCCCTGGGTGCGGCCATGGCAGCTTCCGGTGCAGTTGCACTGTATCATGTAGAGGGTGTCACCCCTGAATCAGGGCAGCAAGAGTTCCCGGGGGAGACTATTGTAATAGAGCGCAGACAGATCGATGATGTATTTGAAGAAGGATGCAGGAAAGGATGGGGGGATGGATACAGAAATGGATCTGGAGAAGAATACGGG
>DUIM01000155.1:3196-7711 GCA_013330355.1 Methanosarcinales archaeon | reverse complement strand
AACCTGACCTGGTAGCACTGGGCTGCCCCCATTACTCTGCCAGTGAACTGGAAGAAGTGGCACGTTTACTTGAGGATCATACCCCTGCAAAGGAGGTATGGATATGCACGTCCCGCATGGTCAGGGATGCAAATCCCGGACTTGTACGCAGAATTGAGGACAGCGGCGCAAAAGTGTTTGTTGATACCTGCATGGTAGTATCACCTGCCACAGACCGTTTCAGATGTGTACTGACAGATTCGGGTAAAGCCTTCAAGTATGTCCCGAACCTGTGTGGTGTAGGGGCCAGGATTGCACATATTGACGATTGCCTGGCAGGAGAGGATTGTGATTAGGACCTTAAAGGGCAGGCCGATTTCCAGGGGACAGGCCGAAGGCGAGGCACTGGTTACCAACCAGTCCATTTCATTTCTTGGCAGTATAGACCCTGCCACCGGGGTCGTGGTTGAGAAGGGACACGAACTTGAAGGTAAGTATGTGACAGGGAAGGTCCTTGTGTTCCCTTCAGGAAAAGGTTCCACAGTGGGATCGTATGTGATGTACCAGTTGAAAAAGAACGGGACTGCCCCCGCGGCAGTTATAAACAGGTCCGCCGAACCTATTGTAGCAGTAGGGGCCATTATATCTGACATACCAATGGTGGACAGCACCGAACCGGATGCTGTTGATATTATCAGGACCGGGGACCGGGTCAGGGTCGATGGGACCAGTGGGGCTGTTTATATTTTATGAACCATACTGAATTCATGAACCATACCGAAGATAATGGAACTGGCAAGCAGGAAATCGAATCTGCTATTTTTAAGATCATCGAGTCAGAAGTGCCTGATTTCAGGATATATGAGTATGCTCTTGAAGATGGTTCATATTTTTTTTACGGCAATCCGATAGATGACCCGAAGGACATTATCAGACGGCTCTGGGTCCCATTTTCAAGTATGGGCTATGACATCCGGATGGTTTATGAACTGGGTGAGTATGTACTTGTAATAAGCCCTGTTATTGAGAAAAAGGAACGGATATGGATTAATGTGGTACTGGCATTCCTTACAGTTATCACGACTATGTTCGTGGGTTCCATGATGTTCGGTATTGACCCCTTTTCCAATCCGGCAGCTATATTGAAAGGTCTGCCTTTCACTCTGGCCATCATGTTCGTTTTGGGTTCCCATGAAATGGGGCATTACATTGTAGCAAGGATGCACGGTATGAAAACCTCGTGGCCGTATTTCATTCCCTTTCCCACTATAGTGGGAACCATGGGTGCAGTGATAAAACATAAAGGACCGATCCCGAACAGGAAAGCCCTGTTCGATGTGGGTGTGGCAGGCCCCATTGTAGGATTGATTGCATCAATAATTGTAACAGTGATCGGTCTATCTCTTACCCCGATGAACACAGTTATTCCGGATGGCTCAATGCTCCTAAAGCTATCATCCCCGGTTCTGTTTGATATTATCGGGTACCTTGTAGGAGGGATTGGGACCGAGACTGTTATGCATCCCGTGGCCTTTGCAGGCTGGGTGGGCATGCTTGTGACCGCACTGAACCTGATACCTGCGGGCCAGCTTGACGGTGGACATATGCTGCGTGCCATGCTTGGTCCAAGGTCAGCCTATGTATCTGCCGTGGTGCCTTTCGTTCTGCTTTCCCTTTCATTGTTCATCTATTTCGTGATGCAGCAAAATGGTGGTATGTGGCTGTTCTGGGGATTGATCATCACACTGTTTGCAGCAGCCGGCCACCCCGAACCCCTGGAGGATTCGGATTACCTGGGTAGCAGCAGGATAACATTGGGGCTGCTTGTATTTGGGGCAGGCCTGTTATGTGTGACACTGGTCCCAATCCAGGTGTAGGGGGTTTGTAAACCTGGACCGAGTAAGTTTCAGGCTGGACAGTAAGAACCGCAACAGCCTTGCCGCTCTTATACCCCTGGTCCCCGGGGCGCAGGTGGTGCATAAGCCAGTGGATGGAATTATGGCGTATAGTTTTGCTACTGCACAGGCAGACAGGGTCTTTGATGAAATAAGAAACTCATCTACTGATTCAATTTACATTGCGGGCGGCCCGCACCCTTCAGCAAGGCCTGCTGAATGCCTGCAATATTTCGACTATGTGGTGATCGGTGAAGGGGAGGAGACCTTACCCGGACTTATTCGCAGTATCGGCAGCGGTGATCGTGATCCGGCTGATGTGAAGGGGATAGCATACCAGGATGTGGGGCGGTGCGTGATCACTGAAAAAAGACCTCCAGTTGACCTTGATAGGTATCCTCCGTTCTCAGTAGATGGGCTTAAAGGCTATATCGAGATCAGCAGGGGCTGCCCTTATGGCTGCGGTTACTGCCAGACGCCCCGGCTGTTCGGACACAGGATGCGCCACCGCAGCCCTGAAGTTGTAGCTGGATATGCCGGTATGATGCGGGATGTGAGGTTCGTTTCACCCAATGCTTTTGCCTATGGCTCAAGCGGGCAGGTGGCTGAACCTGGTATGGTACAGGCATTGCTTGAGGCCATCCCTGACAGGTGCAGGATATTCTTTGGCACTTTTCCGTCAGAGGTCAGGCCAGAGTTTGTCACCGGAGAGATGCTTGAACTGGTGAAGCAGTACTGCCACAATTCATCGCTGAGCCTGGGTGCACAGAGCGGCAGCCAGAGCGTGCTGGAAGGAATCGGCAGGGGTCATACGGTTGAGGATGTGAGATGTGCTGTCGAACTATGCAGGGAATATGATCTGGTGCCTATTGTGGATGTTATTTTCGGGCTGCCCGTTGAGACAGTCGCTGACCAGCAGGAGACGCTGGACCTGGTTGAATGGATAATAGAGCAGGGTGGGCGCATACATTCCCATTACTTTACACCACTGCCCGGGACGCCGCTTGAGGATGCAGTGCCGTCGCCTGTGGGTAGGGATGTAAATCGGGTGATGGGACAACTGGCGCTGGACGGAAAGGTTACGGGTGTGTGGGAGGCGGGGGTTCGCAGATAACACAAGGCTGGCTGCCACCATGCCGCCCTGGCGGGCTGCGGTGGCAGGGTCGGTTGAATTGTATCACCTGCACACGGTCCGTAGCACCATAGTCGGGCAGCCTGTCAAGTACAGGAGGGGCAGTAGGTAGTTATAAAACATAGTAATATTGTAACCAAAACACTACAAATATTTACTATGAATTCATTCACATTAAAAGGATGTAATAAAATTTCACGACATATCTTCCTTAAAAGTGGAAAACAATGAACATTAATGCAGGCGATATAATCCAGGACCATAGATGGCCAGAACCCGTAGAAATAAATTTAATTGAAAATATGGGGGATTATGTTCGCATTGTGGGTGCAACCATATATTCTCATATTCACATCGATCAATTAATTCAAATGGAAGAATTTGAAGAACTGAGCACTGCTATCATTGAGTCAGATTTCAATGCTAATCCTCAGCACATTTTTCTCAGTCTGGAAGCAAAACGTTACCGTTTTGCTTCTCTTTATGACCCTCTTTTGGCTATGAACACTTCAAAAGTTGACCCACTGCCTCATCAAATAGAAGCAGTTTATGGATATGTCTTAAAGCAACCACGAATTAGGTTCCTCATAGCCGATGACCCTGGTGCAGGAAAAACCATCATGGCGGGACTGATCATAAAAGAGCTGAAACTCCGTCATCAGGCAAAACGAATTTTAATCGTAGTACCTGGTCATTTAAAAGACCAATGGCGAAGGGAACTGAAAGATCGGTTTGAAGAATCTTTTGTTGTTGTTTACCGTGGACTCATGGACTCATTTTTTGGAGAGAATGTATGGCAGCGGGAAGATAATATAATTACCTCTATAGACTTTGCAAAACGGGAAGACGTTCTCCCATCCTTATCATCTGCCCAATTTGATCTGATCATTGTAGATGAAGCCCATAAGATGAGCGCCTATCGCTATGGAGAGAAATTAGATAAAACAGGTCGTTACAGATTGGGTGAGGTATTGTCAAAGAATGCAGAGCACCTTCTATTCTTGACAGCAACTCCCCACAAAGGTGACCCTGAGAATTTCAGGCTATTTCTGGATCTTCTGGAACCGGGCTATTTCGCAACTAACGAACTTCTTCAAGCTTCCATTGAGAATAAAGATAATCCCTTGTTCATCAGGCGTGTCAAGGAAGATATGAAAAATTTTGAAGGTGAACCTCTGTTCTTACCAAGGTACGTCAAAACGCTTACTTTCAATCTTGGCACTGATTCTCCATCAGAGAAGGACCTTTATAATGATCTTTCCGAATATGTGAATACCCAATATAACAAGGCTTTGACCAGAGATAAAAGACGAAATGTGGCTTTTGCACTGGTTATTCTGCAGCGTCGTCTTGCTTCCAGTGTGTATGCATTATTCAGGTCACTGGAAAGAAGAAAAGAACGGCTAGAGAGCATGTTAAAGAGTTCAGGGGATAGAACCGGGATAGAGGAGCGAAGTTTTGATTTTGAGATTATTGAAGATCTTAGCGAAGAAGAACGCTGGAAGGAAG
>DUIM01000155.1:0-2883 GCA_013330355.1 Methanosarcinales archaeon | reverse complement strand
GAACGCTGGAAGGAAGAAGAACTCTGGGAAACGTTAAGTGTGGCTGAAAACCGTGAAGAACTGGAACGAGAAATAGTGACATTGGACAAGCTAATTCAACAATCGAAATCCATCATTGAAAAGGAAACTGAATTGAAGGTCCGCCAGCTCAAAGAAACACTGGAAAGATTGAATAACGAATATGCTGAAGAAAAGATTCTCGTTTTCACTGAATCCCGGGATACACTTGAGTATCTGGAGAAAAAAATCCGGATATGGGGTTATACTGTCAATACGATTCATGGTGGTATGCGGCTGCAAGAAAGAATTGAGGCCGAGAGTATATTCAAGAATGAAACCCAGGTTATGATAGCTACCGAAGCTGCCGGTGAAGGTATTAACCTGCAATTCTGCCATCTGATGGTAAATTACGACATTCCATGGAATCCCAACCGCCTTGAACAGCGCATGGGGCGCATACACCGGTATGGACAGAATAAAGAGGTCTTTGTTTATAACCTGGTGGCAGAGGATACACGTGAAGGCCAGGTTTTGAAGAAACTTTTTGATAAACTCGAAGAGATTAAAACAACTTTGGGCAGCGATAAAGTATTTGACGTGTTAAGCGAAGCCCTATGTGGTAAAAACCTTGCCCAGCTAATGCTTGAGGCTGCCGCAAGTGCCAGAAGAATTGAAGATATACTTGAAGAGATTGATATACAACTGGATGAGGATTATATCGCTCAGGTAAAGGAACAGCTTGGAGAGAGTCTGGCTACCCATTATATTGATTACACACGTATTAAGGAAATGGCAGAGCAGGCGAGAGAGTACCGTTTGATACCTGAATATACCGAAGCTTTCTTTAAGAAAGCATTTGAAAATGCAGGCGGAAAGTTCAGGATACGCAAGGACGGACTTGTAGCTGTTGATCGTATTCCCTTCGATATCAGGAAGATAGCTGAAATTGATTCCTTTAGAAGGCAGTTTGGGACACTTTTGAAGAGTTATCCTAAGATCACATTCGATAAAGATATTGCTTTTAAGAACCAGGATGCTGAGTTCCTGTCCTTTGGACATCCTCTGTTCGAGGCGGTAATGGGCTGGGTGGAAAAAGATCTGTCAACCAGTCTTCAGCAGGGAGCTGTCTTTGTTGATCCTGAAGGGAAACTGGATGGCGTACTCCTGTTTTATGAGGGTGAGATCAAAGACGGTAAAGGGAATGTGGCAGGAAAGCGGTTGTTTGTATTATATATTGATTCCAATGTGAGGGAGATTCATGCTGTTAATCCTTCGCTCCTGTGGGACCTGGCTGAGGGTGAACCGGAGAGTACATCAAGTGTAGATATTGAGGATATGAAGAATCAGGGTATGACTTCTGTTGTCAATGAGTTGAATGATTACCGGCTTGAACTATTAGATGAAAGGAGCCGCCAGGCCGGAATTAAGGAAAGGTACGGGATCCGGTCCCTGGAACATCTTATTCTCAAACTGGACGGTGAACTGATCCGGCTTTATGAGCGCAGGGACCAGGGTGAAAGCGTGGACCTTACGATTTTTAACAAGGAAGAGCAGAAGAAAAACTATGAGCTTGCTTTTGAGGAGTTGAAGCACTGTATTGAGCAGGAAAAGCATCTTACTATGTCAGCACCCCGCTTTATTGGGGCAGTGAGGGTTGTTCCGGCTGTGCATGTTGAACCTGCGATGGTAAGCGATGCCAGGATTGAACTGGTCGGTATGGAGGTTGCCATGGACTTTGAGCGGGAACATGGGCGCATACCTGAGGATGTTTCGGCTGAGAATCTGGGTTTTGATATCCGCTCAAGGGATGGGAGCGGCATGTTGCGGTATATTGAAGTTAAAGCCAGGGCACAACAGGGGGCTGTGGCATTGACCCAGAATGAGTGGTTCAAGGCGAAAAGGTTTACTGATGACTATTACCTATATGCAGTAATGAATGCTGCCAATAGCCCGGAACTGGTCATTATCAGGAATCCTGTAGAGAATCTGGAACCGGAAGCAATAATCGAATCAGTCAGGTACATTGTGCCGTTTAAAGAGATAATAGCTAAGGGAGAAATGGAAGTTGGACAGTAAAAAAAGGCGCTTTATTGAAGAAACGTTCCCTGTGATGGAGGTAGGTACTGAATCATCGAGGGAAAAGAAAGAACTCAATACAACCCTGCAAACTATTAAAGATTTAAGGGAGCAGATAAGAAGAGAGTATAAAGCAGAGATTGTTGGGATATTTGGTTCTTATGCGCGTGGAGAGCAAAAAGAAAGCAGCGATCTTGACATACTTGTAAAGTTCCTTGATAGAGCTACTCTTTTTGATTTTGTTGGTCTTGGGGATTTTCTTGAAGAAAAGCTCCATGTTAAGGTGGATATTGTTTCTGAACGGGCAGTAAGGCCGGAGCTTAAAGAACAGATATTTCAAGAGGTTATTGCAGTATGAAACGGGATTATAAGATATTTCTCAGAGATATTATCAATGCTATGGATTCGATAGAGAAGTTTGTGGGTGGTATGAGCCTTGAAGAAATGATGCAGAATGATATGGTTTCAAGTGCAGTAATTAGAAAATTTGAGATTATTGGAGAGGCAACAAAGCATATTCCGGACCGGATGAGAGAAAAGCATCCGGATATCGCCTGGCGGAGTATGGCAGGCATGAGAGATAAGCTAATTCATGCCTATTTTGGAATTGATTACGAACTGGTCTGGGATGCTATAAAGATTGAAATACCACAGATAAAGTCCAAATTACGGGATATGCTTGTAATGCTTGACAAAGAAGGCGAAACTGATGGAAAATAACAGACGCTTCATAGAAGAAACATTCCCTGTGAAAGAGGTAGGTGCTGAATCGTCAAGGGAGAAGCACATCCGTCACGGCCATATCTC
>DUIM01000025.1 GCA_013330355.1 Methanosarcinales archaeon | reverse complement strand
ATTTCATGGAAACTGTTGGAAATGTCCACATTTCGAGACATTTAAACTTATGGAATAAATGCAGCACGCCTCATCATAGCGTTTTGCTTTCAAATAATATTCAAGATATCCCGTTTTGATCATTTTTCCGACAGTCTCTTCTGAGCATATAATTGACAGAAACGCTATCAGAAGAAATTATTGAATTTTTGTAGAAACCTGCGGAAAGTGAGCTAAAAGTCAGTATCATTTCTTAAATTCAGTGTACCTGCACTTACCGCAGGTGACCCTGTCCATGTGGTTTGCTAAAAACACACAATCACCACATCTTGAAAAGTATTGTTAAAGTTTTCCGCTTGAATATGCGATAACTTCCAATAGTCTTTTACTGCCGTCGTCTCACTTACTCTTCTGTGACTTCAGCCTCAGGCCCAACTGGAACTTCATTTCGCCTGACCATGTGTTTACGCTCGACCTGTGCCATGCGTGCATGCGTGCTACATCCTCGTAGGTCTTTATATATCAGTTGATAGATATCTCAGCGAGTTTGAACGTGTGCGTTAATGTCTTCTTAAGAACGGGCTATTTATGAAAAAGGTGGCATTCATCAAAAAATTTATAACCGTTATATTTTTACTTTATCGATTACATTATAAACCCACTTCATCCCACACCCATTCAATATTTTATTTAGAAGGAAAAACAATATGCCATTTGCGATAATTGAAAAAAGCCAGATCGTTCCGACAATACATAATATGATTATTTCTGCTCCCAGGATTGCAAAAAAAGCCAGGGCAGGCCAGTTCATCATCCTGAGGATAGATGATGCAGGAGAGCGAATTCCCCTTACCATTGCTGATTTTGACCGCAAGAAGGGCACAATAACCACTATCTTCCAGGAGATGGGAAAGACCACAGCCCAGTTATCGAAAATGAACACGGGAGAAAGCCTGCTCGATTTCGTGGGCCCCCTCGGCAATCCTTCAGAGATAAAGCAGGTAGGTACAGTAGTATGTGTAGGGGGCGGCGTGGGCGTGGCTCCAATTTATCCAATTGCCAGGGCCCACAAGGAAGTAGGCAACAAAGTAATTTCCATTATAGGTTCCCGCAGTGCAGACCTGCTGCTGTGGGAGGAAAAAATGCGCGATGTAAGTGATGAGCTGTATATAACAACCGATGACGGGACCAAGGGACACCACGGTTTTGTAACAGATGTGTTAAAAGAAATCCTCGAAGGCAGTGAGCCCATTTCTCTTGTGGTTGCCATCGGACCTCCAATAATGATGCGCACCGTGGCCGGAGTGACCCATCCATTTGGTGTGAAAACCGTAGTAAGTCTAAACAGTATCATGGTGGACGGCACTGGCATGTGCGGTTCGTGCAGGGTGCTGGTCGGCGGCGAGACAAAGTTCGCATGCGTAGACGGGCCGGAATTCGATGCCCATGAGGTCGATTTTACTTTGCTCATGAACAGGTTGCAGATGTACCGGGATGAAGAGCAGCTTGCCATGGAACACTACAAAAAATGTGAACGGGAGGGGGGCAAGTGTTAGAACGACAGGACATGCCACGGCAGGACCCTGAAAAGAGGCGTTCTAACTTTAATGAGGTGGCCCTTGGATATTCCCATGAGCAGGCTGTAAATGAGGCCAGCAGGTGCATCCAGTGCAAGAAACCATCCTGTGTGGCCGGATGCCCGGTAGAGATCGATATTCCTGCTTTTATTAAATGTATAGCAGATGACGATATGGAAAGTGCCATCAATGAGCTGAAGTCCATGAATGCACTTCCTGCTATCTGTGGTCGCGTATGCCCGCAAGAGACCCAATGTGAAGAGGTCTGCGTACTGGCAAAGAAGGGTGAACCCGTTGCCATTGGCAGGCTGGAGCGTTATGCTGCTGACTGGGAACTGAAGAACAAGCAGGGGGAACCGGAAAAACCCGAACCGACAGGTAAGAAGGTAGCAGTAGTGGGTTCAGGTCCGGCAGGACTGACCGTTGCTGCTGAACTGGCAAAGATGGGGCACAGTGTGGCCCTGATGGAAGCCCTGCACAAGGCAGGAGGCGTACTGGTCTACGGCATACCAGAGTTCAGGTTGCCCAAATCTATTGTCCAGAAGGAAGTCGAATACATTGAAAGACTGGGTGTTGATATCCAGCTCAATAGTGTGATTGGTATGGTGGAGACCGTGGATGAACTACTTGATGAATATGATGCTGTGTTCCTTGGAACCGGTGCCGGGTTGCCCAGCTTTATGAACATTGACGGTGAGAATCTCAGTGGTGTTTATTCTGCAAATGAATTCCTGACAAGGGTTAACCTGATGAAGGCATACCAGTTCCCTGATTGTGATACACCTGTCAAAAAGGGCCATAAGGTAGTGGTCGTGGGTGGAGGGAACGTTGCAATGGATGCTGCCAGGTGTGCTGTACGCCTTGGTGCTGAAGAAGTAACTGTAGTGTATCGCCGCGGAGATGATGAGATGCCGGCCAGGCGCGAGGAGATTGAGAATGCAAAAGAGGAAGGCGTTATTTTCAAACTCCTGTCAAACCCCACACGGATACTGGGTGATGAGAAGAACTGGGTAATGCAGATGGAATGCCTGGATATGGAGCTATGCGAGCCCGATGAATCTGGACGTTGCAGGCCCGTACCTGTGGAAGGTTCTGAATATATCATTGATGTGGATGTAATAATAATAGCAGTAGGGACATCTCCAAATCCACTGATCCCGAAGACCACTTCAAGCCTTGAGACCTCGAAATGGGGTACTATCATAGCCGATGATAATGGTACCACTTCTAAAACCGCAGTATTTGCCGGTGGAGATGTGGTAACAGGGGCTGCTACAGTCATAAGTGCCATGGGTGCAGGTAAGATTGCTGCTAAGTCTATTGACAAATATCTTAATTCTAATAATTTATAACGTGGTATGGTTGGAAGTAATTTTTTTTCAATTCTAACGCCTTATCCGAAAACTATATATCTAATCTGAATAAATGGAGGCCTTGTGAGCGGGAACAACGTTTTTCTAACTAACCCCCACTCCCCAACCCGCTCACACAAAATACCTTTTATTTAAAGTTCAAATTCTAAAATTATCAAGCCTGTAAATCTACATATGTTTCATTTTATTTTCACGATAAACCTAATTTGCTATTAACCATAAATTGCAACTAATGACAAAAAAAGTAGCTATTATTGGTGCAGGTGCCGTGGGGATGACTGTAGCCACATATTTGAAACGGCATACGGATTATGATGTTTTGGTATTTTCATCTGACACTCACACTGCGTACAGCCAGTGCGGGATACCCTTCGTACTGGAAGGCATTATATCCGATTTCCCTGACCTGGTGATAAGTCCGCCAGATACTTTTATCGAGATGGGTATAGACCTGCATCTTAATACAAAGGTCAGGCAGATAGATGCCGGGAGCAAGAAAGTGATGTCAGATTCTGGTGTTTTTGAATATGATCATCTGTTGATCGCTACTGGAAGTACACCTTTCATCCCGCCCATCCCCGGAATTGACCTGGGTGGTGTGTTCACCCTGCATACGCTGTCTGACGGCATGGACATCGAAGCTGCTATCAATAATAACAGTAAGGTAGTGGTCATCGGTGCAAATGGGATAGGAATCGAAGTTGCAGCATCCCTTGCCAGGAGAGGGACTGATATCACATTGATCGAAAATCTGCCCCAGGTGCTTCCACTGACCCTTGATCCTGATATGGCATCATTTATAGGGCAGCATCTTATCTCGATGGGCATCAGGGTAATGACAGGTACCAGTGTGGATTCCGTGAATGGACAACAAAGGGTAGAATCAGTCAGTGCAGGGGGTGAAACACTGCCAGCTGATATTATTATCGTCACTTCAGGACTCAAGCCCTTAACATCGGTTGCCAGGGAGGCTGGCTATGATATAGGTCCCACAGGCGGCATTGTGACTGATGAACGTCTGAGGGTAAGTATGAATGGAGAGTTCCAGGATAATGTTTATTCAGGTGGTGAGTGCACCCAGGTGTTTGATCTCATCACTGGTTCGCCTGTTATCAGCAGGCTGGGTTCGGCTGCCAGGCGAATGGCACGGGTTATTGGCGAGAACCTTGCCGGCAAGGAGACGATCTATCCACCTACATTAAGCCCTGGTGTGGTGGTAGCGGGCCATCTGGTGGCAGGTTCGGTTGGTATAACCTCACATACGGCAAAAGTCCATGGCATTAACATAATCAGCGGCAGTTCAAAGGGATATACCAGGGCCGGTTATTATCCAGGTGCAAAGCCCTTGTTCATTAAATTACTGTTCTCAAAAAAGAGGCTTGTAGGCGCACAAGTGGTGTCGGGCGAGGGTGTGAAAGAGAGGATCGATGCTCTTAGCCTTGCTATAGGTATGGGTGCCAAAGTGGACGACCTGCTGGGTTGGGAGACCTCATACTCGCCGCCGGTTGCCATGGTCATCGACCCGGTAACGTTTGCGGTCGAGGATGCAAAAAATAAGATGGAAGGTATAGCTTGATCTACATTGACGGTTCCTACGGCGAAGGCGGCGGCCAGATCATACGCACGGCTGTTGCGCTGTCTGCTGTTACAGCAACTGAGGTAACGATCACTAACATCCGCAGGAACAGACCGAAACCCGGGCTGAAGGCCCAGCACATGAGCGCCATCAGGACGGCCGCTGACATGACCGGTGCCCGGATATCGGGACTGAAGCCTGGTTCCACTGAAATCACATTCAGCCCGGGGGATATCCCCGGCGGTCATTACAACATTGATATTGGTACCGCAGGCAGTATTACACTGCTTCTCCAGTGCCTGGTGCCTGTTGCCTTGTCAGCACAGGAACCCGTATCACTGGATATAACGGGAGGCACTGATGTGGCCTGGTCACCCCCTATTAACTACATGGACCATGTGCTGCTGCCAGTACTTTCGGCAATGGGATTGAAATGTAATATCAGGCTGCAACGCCGGGGTTATTATCCCAGGGGCGGCGGAAGGGTGACTGCTCTCATCCAGCCGTCAGTACTGGAAGCTACGGACCTTGAGAAAGAGAAGGTCAAGGAGAGGGACAATGACAAAGGGAGCGACAAAGAAAAGGAGAAAGAACCCTGTATGGTTTCAGGCATATCACATAGTTCAAACCTGCCGTCTCATGTGGCCCGGCGCCAGGCAGATGCAGCGGCACAAGCACTGGAAAAGGCAGGCTATAGTTCATCCATTGATACATGGACAGCCAACTTCCCATCTACCGGCAGCGGAATTACCCTGTGGTGCGGGCATGCCGGAGGCAGTGCCCTGGGCAAGCGGGGGCTGCCTGCCGAGAAGGTGGGCAAGGCTGCTGCTGGAGAGATAATTACAGAACTGGGCTCGGGGGCTGCGGTGGATGTGCACCTTGCCGACCAGTTGATTCCGTACATGGGGCTTGCCAGGGGTGGGAGTTTCACTGTGCGGGAGGTGTCGGAGCATACAAAGACGAATATATGGGTGGTGGAGCAGTTTTTGGATGTGGAGTTCAGGATAGAAGACAAAAAAGATATTTTTAAATTATCATTATGATTCCGGCTCTGTGATTTCCAGATACTCGGGCGGCATCTCTTCGGACAGCACGATAAACTCGTTCACCACCATCATTTCCACACCACCTTCCATAGCTGCAAAGGCATCCACCCTGAAGATAACCGGATTCTCAGTATGTACACTGGCAGCCTCCACGGCCTTTTCGTAAGTAGAACTCAGGTGCACATATCTCTGGCGTACAGGCCTGATACCCATTTCCTGTATCATATCTGCTTCTTCCTGGCTGGCACCGAAATATACAAACTCCAGGTCGTTCTCAGGAAAATCCAGGTCAATTTCAACCGAGTGTCCGTATCTGGCCCTGATCTTTTTGTCTGATATCTGGTACCTGTCCTTCCTATCAGATTCCACCATTGCCATCAACCTGTTATAGGATGCCCATGGATACCTTGCTATCATAACATCCACCAGCACATCAATATCTACCCAACCATGCTGGCTCATGGCCAGCCCCAGATCATCTGGAAAATGCCGCAATGCTCCGGAAAGGAACCGCCCCATTCGTTCAGTGCGCTCATCATCCAGCACATAACTGCCGGCATCTCCGCATTGACATACTTCTCCTCTGAAAAAACCATGTTTCGGACACTTTCGTATCATACAACCAGCAATATTATTAATACATCTTATAAACCTTATTAATTGTTTGAAAAAACAATATTTATTAAAA
>DUIM01000175.1 GCA_013330355.1 Methanosarcinales archaeon | reverse complement strand
GTCAGTTACCCTTGGATTTGAAGTGGATACCTGAATTCGTTGTAAGGGTTGAAAGTGAAGTACTTGCCATAAAAGATATTTCAGCATACATCTGTGAAGATTGTGGCGAAGCATATTATACTCCTGAAATATCTGGAAAAATAGATAGTATTATGAAGAAATTCCATAATTCAACCCTGCTTGTACACCCGCCCGCAGCAGGAGAATTAAGTCTTGAAGAAGCAACGGTGTAATATTTAAAATCGATTACGTACCAGATAATTCATGATCCTGTGCCCCTTCACCATTCCCAGTGAACCCGCTTCTACAGAGAATTCATTGTATTCAGTAACATCATCCTTATTGCCGTTACTTGAAAGTATAGCAAAGGGCACCGGGTCATGTGTGTGGGTCCTGAGTGGAATGGGGGTCCTGTGGTCAGGCATCAGCAGCACCTTATAATCATCAAAGACCGCCAGTCCGTCAAGGATGAGCCCCGCAACCTTGCGATCGAAATCTTCCAGGGCCTTGATCTTTGCATCAATATCACCAATATGTGACGCCTCGTCTGCGGCCTCCACATGCACGTATACGAAATCATCCGATTCCAGTGCATTGAGTGCAGCTTCTGCCTTGCCTTTATAATTGGTGTCCAGGTAACCGGTAGCCCCTGGCACATCGATCACTTCCAGTCCGGCGCAGACTCCAAGTCCTTTAAGGAGGTCTACTGCCGAGATCATGGCCCCGCCAATGTTGTACAATTCCCTGAATGTAGGCATGGACACAGTCCTGCCCTGGGCCCACGGCCAGATCATGTTGCCAATGTTCTTACCCTCCTTTGCCCGGGTCTGATTCACTTCATGCCCCTCCAGCAGTGGCTTTGAGTCCATGATAAGCCGGGTGAGCAGTTTCGAGTCCCGGCCGCCTGGCAGGAAATCCTGTACTTTTTGTCCCACCTGATCATGGGGCGGTGTACACTGTGCATCCAGTCCTAGACCGCCTGAAAGTACCAGCAGGTGGCGGTAGCTGATACCGGGATAGAATTTCACTCCATTACTGCCAAGATGCTCGTCTACTTCCTTTATGAGCTCCCCTGCTTCCTCTGTGGAGATATGACCGGCACTGTAATCTTCGATAATTCCGTCCTTTTCAGTTATAATGTTACATCGAAAGGCAATGTCGTCAGGTTCCAGTTTCACTCCCATACTGGCCGCTTCCAGGGGCCCCCTGCCCGAGTAGTATTTAGCCGGGTCATAGCCCAGGATGGAGAGGTTTGCAACATCAGAGCCGGGCGGCATATCAGGTGGAACAGTAACTGCCTGCCCGCAGACCCCGTCCCTTGCTATATAGTCCATGTTGGGTGTATGGGCAAATTGCAGCGGGGTCTGGTGGTCAAGTTCTTCCAGTGAGTAATCTGCCATGCCATCGCACAGGAGTACAATATATTTCATTTTCAGGTTCACCTTTGGGTTTAGATGACCACATCGGATAAAAATGTTATATCCGGGATGGGGTTGGTAATATATATTCTCAGGACCGGAAATATCTGATTACCATACGACCTGCTAAAGTTCCTTTTTCATGATCAGGGCATCCTCACCATCGTTGTAGTATCCACGCTCCACCCATGAAGGTACAAATCCCTGTTTCATGTAGAAATGCTGGGCAGGGATATTACTTATCCTGACCTCCAGTGTAGCTTCATCCGACCCATTATTTTTCAGGGTTTCACATATCTTATCCATTAACTGCGTACCGATCCCCATACTCCTGCAATCTTCCTTCACAGCCAGGGTAAAAACCCTGCCCCTTATCGGAATTGAAATGAAACCAACCACATATCCCACCATTTCCCCATCCATTATGGCCACATAGAACCCGTCCGGCACACTTTCATACAATTCCATGTAAACATAAGGGTCATGTTCACAGAAAACCTGCCGTTCTATTTCAATAACATCGTTGAAATCCTCTGGTTGGAATGGCCTTATAAATAACAAATATGACACCAATTAATTATTTCAGGTTTAACAGGTCAATCAGTTCCAGTCCATCTCCACCCAGTGCAGAAAGCCGGTTTGATATTTCATCAACACTAATAAAAATCTCATTGCGGGTTCCATCTTTAATAATTTCCTTGATGACAATTTCTTCTTTTGTGAACCCATTATTTAATATTTCAAAAACTATCTCCCCATACTGGGAAGTAATGATCTTAATGGAATCGAAAATTTCGTTACTTGCAATGGCATCCTTTTCATCGATTTCTACAGAAATAAGGGTCTTTGAAACTATGTTTGCCTCATTATCAACATATTCCTTTATGCCCCGGATAAGTTCTCTAAGCTTATAAAAATCAACCTGTGCTAACAGGTCTTCACTGGATGTGATATCTGTTTTTGCCTCATCAATATATATGATACTGGCATGTTTTATCTCTTCAGGGACCCTGATATTGACTTTTTTCGTACCCTTTTTATTTTCCAGGTCCAGCTGGAAATCATCATTGTTGTAGATTCTTTTAATGAGATATTCAGAGATGTCCAGTTTCTTTATCCTGTTTTCTTTATGGATCAGGCCGCCCTTTGACCAAATCGGGATGGATATTTCATCAATGAATTTCTTAATCTGCAATGGAACTTCATTGTAGGTGATATCATAATTGTATGAGAGACCGTTAATGCCCATTGTAATGCTCCCATTCAATTTTTCAGCACTGGCAGTGATAAGCTGTACCTTATTCACATTATAGACCATGGACCACAAGAACGGTTCAAGCTCTGTGCGTATCTGCTCTGCCATCTGGCCGACTTCATCTTTTGAGCGCCGTGTGAGGTCATCCAGGGTGATCCTCATCTGTTCTTTTTGCTTTTCAATACAAGCTGCACTTGTTTCAGTGATCTTTATTTTGCACTTCTCAACAGGTTCCAACTGATAATTTTTTGAAAGGTTCTCCAGGAAATCGTTCAGTTCATTGCTGAATTTAGTCATTCCCGACGACTCTTTTTCAAACATTTCCTCTTCTTTTTTTATCTGGCTGTTTAACTCAATGGCCTTGTTTTCAATTGGGAGTATTTTCTCGATGAGATCAAGTAAATTGTTCAGGTCATCTATGAAGTTTTTTTGCACAGGCATCTCTTTAGAATTTTGGAAAACAAATGTCATAGAAACCAGACTCTACAATTATGTAACTTTAATAGTTTAAAAACATTCCTGATTCAATAGTGGTTATTGATGCGGGAATATTCTTGTTTTCAATTTCATTTTCACCAATTATCATAATTTATTTATATATTCATCACAATTACAGTATTCTATTAATCAAGTATCGTACAAGTGATATCTACAGTTTTCAACCAAAGGTGAACCAACCATAAAAGACACATTTCGCAAATTAGGCATTTTTATCGAAGACAACACCATACCAATTGTCCTGTTAGCAATACTACTCATAATAATTTCAATAAACGGCGCACAGAACATCGAAATGGAATCGGGCACAGAAACCTTCGTAGAAAAAACATCAAAACTGTACCAGGACTATGACCACCTCTACCTGAGAATTTTTGCAACCGAATCAATAGCCGTACTTGTCGAGGGCGGGGACGTAACAAGACCTGAATTGCTAAAAGCTGTTGACAGGCTTCAACAGCAAGTAAAGACCATACCCGGGGTTGTGGGAACTGCCAGTGCGGCATCGGTTATCAAGGATACAAACTACCAGATGACAGGCCGGCACATAATACCTGACAGCCAGGTTGAGATACAATCCATAATAGCAAACCGGTCATCCGATATCGGCATGCTCCTCCCGGATGATACCCATACTATAGTATGGGTGGAAATGGCAGGGGACTCCACCGATAACGAAAGGATCGAGATACTACGCGAGACTGAAATAGCAGTTGAACAATCGGGTTTCCCGCCTGCATATGGTGTCATTGTTACAGGAGACCCGGCGTTCTCGATTGCAATGAATAATGAGATGACTTCAAGCATGGTTCCTTTGCTAATGATATCGGCATTGCTCATGATAGTAGTGCTGTATCTGGCGTTTCGGCATGTCCGCTGGAAACTCCTGCCCCTCCCCATAGTACTTCTTGGTATCATCTACACCTTTGGAGCCATGGGATATCTGAAAATCCCCCTTAGCATGGTCTCCATGTCAGCATTTCCGATCTTGATAGGGCTTGGCATTGATTACGCCATCCAGTTCCATAACCGGATCGAAGAAGAACTGGAACGGGGCGAGGATGAAGCACAGGCTGTTATCGAGACAATCAAACACACCGGCCCGGCAGTGCTTATCGCACTGACGATTACAGGACTTGGCTTCTTTTCACTTTTTACCTCATCAGTCCCCATGATACAGGATTTCGGGAAACTGCTGCTGATCGGTATAGTCATGTGCTTTTTATCCTCATTGTTCCTTGGTGTGACTGTAATATACGGACTTGATACCCTCATAAAAAAGAAAAATAATAAAAATAACAAAAATGGCCATATTAACCACAATAAGCACAATAAACTCAACAGTAACTCTCCTAAACTAAAACAACAATCACCAATTGCAAGCGCTGGTCCAAAGGATAGCAAGATCGAACAATTCCTGAAAAAGACTACTGCCATTTCAATAAAACATCCCATACTTGTCCTGGGGATTGCAGGGCTAATGTGTTTTTCCGGCCTGTATGTAGACTCATTCGTTCCCATCCAGACTGATGTTCAAACCTTTGTGCCCCAGGATATGCCCGCACTTATCGATTTAACCCATCTGGGTGACATCATAGGTGGGACCGATGCCTTGAATATCATAATAAAGGTGGATGATTCTGCCGACCCCGAAGTACTCAGGTGGATGGATGAATTCAGCGAACACGAAGTTGAAAGAAGGGCGCACATACACGATGCATCGAGCATTGTACCCATTATTAAATCAATGAACGGCGGTACCATACCTGATAACAGCGCCGATATAGAACGATTGTACCAGCAGGTACCCCAAATGCAAAAGGACCGCTACATTCATGGCAAGAATATGTTGCTGCTGGACTTTGGCATAGGAAATGCCATCGGTGATATAGGTTTAACAGGTGTCAGGGAATTAACAGGTGTTGTACAGGAAGATATTGCATGGATGTCCCCTCCGCCTGGAGTGGAAGTGACAATAACCGGGAATTCAGTTGTGTTTACCACAGTGATATGGGCACTCACTTCTGGCCGGGTGGCAATGACCCTTACCGGGCTTATACTGGTGTTTGCAGGCTTACTTGTGATATACCGGGACTGGCTTAAGGCCATTACCCCTGTTGTTACCATGTTCATGGTGATAGGATGGGCGGGCGGTATCATGTATTTCACTGGCCTGGAATATACACCCATGACCGCCACCCTGGGAGCCCTGATCCTGGGGGTGGGTTCGGAATATGCCATACTGATGATGGAGAGGTACTATGAAGAAAAGGATAAGGGTGCAGACCCGGCGAAGGCTATGTGTGCTGCAAGTGCCAAGATAGGAAAGGCCATATTCGCATCAGGCCTGACCACCCTCGTTGGCTTTTCTGCACTTATCGCCTCGCCTTTTTCCATGAACAGCAACTTTGGCCTTGTAACAGTGATGGATGTTGCACTGGCACTACTTGCAACCTTTATGGTATTCCCTGCCGTTATCGTGAATCTGGATGAGTGGCGGGACCGGAAAAAAGCAGTCCATATTAATAACACCAGTAAGAGGGATAAATTTATATTCAATTCACCGGATGTGGATACTCAATGAACGAAGAACGCAATCGTGCATGTATAATGAGAATGTTATCATTTTCAGCATTTACGACAGCATTTACAGTAGTACTTGTGTTGTTAACGTTAGTTGGCTGCATGTTGCCAGTTGCTGCCGATAAAGATAATGATAATGATATTTCAGACCTGTTGCTCCCCAATTATGTATTTTCTACAAACTATTATGACAGCTTTGGCACTCCTGACATATATGCCTCGTTACTGGGTGACCCTGAATTTGAGCGGGGTGAGACCGTGCATCTTAAAGTAAACCTTGTAAACAAAGGCGCCATATATGGCTTTAAATATGACACCAGAGTAGGAAATGATACAGATGACCATTCCCTTTCCATGAAAGAACTGGAATATGAAATGCGCCGCACCGCAGCAGTGGGAATTAAAGCAGAAATGATATCCGGGACAACATATATTGAAGTAGAACCGGATACCGGTATCCGGACAATGGAATCCCTTTTTCCAGGGGAAATGCCGGAACATCCGCTGACATTTACTATCACCATATCAAATAAAGCACCAGCAGGTGTTTATTACCTTCAGCTTCCTTTATCGTACCAATACCAGAGCCAGGTACGTATAACCACAAACAACGTGGTGCGTCTTGGTCTTACTGGTATGGACCACATTACATATTACGCCAGTGGCAACAAGACCTTGCTAATCCCCGTCTATGTAAAGGCATCTCCAAGATTCGAAGTGACAGGAATTTCAGGCAACCTGGTGGCTGGTGAGACACATGCCATTGATGTTACATACAAGAATACAGGCGAGCTCACAGCAGAGGATGCCACTGCCAGGATGGTTGTGATGCGCCCGCTAAGTATCGGGCAGTCGGTTGTGCGATTGGGTACCATGGCGCCTGGCGAGAGCCGGAGCGCAAGTTTCAGTGTTGTTGCCAATTCCGATGCCGTAATTAAAACCTACGGTATTGATAGCGAAATAAAGTATTATGATGAACAGGGAGAAATTACAATATCCGACAACCTGGAAGTAAGTGTACCCCTTGAAAGAGCAGAAAGAAAGATCGGGGCTTTCGAGCTTGCTTTGGCAGGAATGATAATTTTACTGATCTTCATTGCCGTGAATGTTTTACGAAATCTTAAGAAATATGAATAAATAGAGGAATTAGAGGAATAGGCATGGATTACAAAAAAGATATTCAGATGATTTTACTCGCCGCTATATCACTACTGATCTTGACTGTGCCTGCACAGGCGGCGTTCCCGGAATATTTCGATGTGGGCGATAACTACTATACAGTATACGGTGGACCTAATATCAGTGCATCCCTGCTTGGGGACGGAGAATTTTACAGAGGGGACACTGTAACTGTGAATATCAATCTTATGAACCGGGGACTGATCACCGGTTTCAAGTCTGAAAACAGTGTAGATGTTGATGATAACCTTGAAGTAAAACTGCAAAAGACCGAGATGAACTACGAAGCGCAAAAGACCACAGCTATAGGGATTATAGCCACTCTCGTATCCCTTGACCCTGCAGTTAAAGTAAAGACCGGACCCCAGGAGGCGGGTTCACTGGTATCAGGCCAGCAAACCGAAGATCCGGTCCAGTTCACCATAGAGATTGCCAATAATGCCAGGGCAGGTGTGCATCCGCTTATGTTGAATCTGTTATACGGATACCAGGAAAATGTCCAGATCAGCGGGGAGGATGAGACCGATAAGGGTGATGTGACGGATCTTGAAGTGGGGCTGTGGTACGAGGTAAAGAGCCAGAACCTTACTTTACCGGTAATAGTTAAGGATGAAGCCGATTTCGAAGTAGTGGAAATCAGGGGTGACATGGTGGCAGATGAGGAAAATCTATTGTATGTTACGTACAAAAATGTGGGTGAACTGCCTGTTACTGATGCAACGGTGAGGATCAGTGTGTCTGATCCATTCAGCACCACAGATGACCAGGCATTTATCGGCTCACTTGCGCCGGGTGAAAGTGCCCTTGCCAGATTCAACCTGAAAGTGGATGAGACGGCCACGACCAAGATGTATGGCATAAACAGTGAGATCAAGTACGAGGATGTGGACGGTCACGACAGGATCTCAGATAATATTAAAATACAGGTGGAAACCTTGCCGGCAGTGTCTACTGTCGAAAAATTCGGCAACGTGCTCTTGATAGGGTTTGTGGTTGTACTTTTGATTGTGGTTGTTCTGGGTGTGCGCTCATATAAGAACAAGCAAAAATAACAAGGATGGGAACCCAGAAAATGACAACTGGATCGAACGGATTCAAGTGTTCATTTTTTATCCATTACATCCTTCATGATCTTGATGGAGCAAAGTTCACCGCACATACTGCAGGTTTCTACGTCCTTGCACCTTGAGTGTATCCGGATTGCCCGCTCTGGATCGATCGCCAGGTTAAGCTGTTTCTCCCAGTCCAGTTCACTCCTGGCATTTGCCATTTTATTATCCATTTCCCTTGCACGCTGCCTCTGTCCCGGTTTTACCAGGTCTATGGCATGGGCAGCGATCCTGGTGACCACGGCACCTTCCCTGATATCTTCCGCATTTGGCAGTGCCAGATGCTCGGAGGGAGTGGTCATGCACAGGAAGTCGGCTCCCGCCATCCCTGCCACAGCACCTCCTATGGCGGCCGTAAAATGGTCATAGCCCGGAGCAATGTCAGTGACCAGCGGCCCCAACAGGTACAACGGTGCGCCGTCGCAAATGTGTTTTATCGACCTGACACCTGAAATAATCTCGTCCAGAGGTACGTGCCCGGGTCCCTCCACCATGCTCTGTACTCCTGCAGCCCTTGACCTTCTTACCAGTTCGCCAAGGGTGATGACCTCCTGGAACATGGCACCATCCGAAGCATCTGCTATGCATCCCGGCCTCATGCCATCGCCCAGGCTCAGGGTGACATCATATTCCTTTACAATATCGAGCAGGTAGTCGAACTCGGCATAATAGGGATTTTCATGATCGTTATGCATCATCCAGGATGCCAGGAACGACCCGCCCCGGCTGACAATATCAAGTATCCTCCCGTGCGATCGTAACTGGTCCAGTGCATTGAGCGTAACTCCTGCATGGACGGTAATAAAGTCCACCCCATCCTTAACGTGCAGCCGGATGGCATTGAACATGTCGTCAGTGGTCATATCAGGAACTGATGTGCAATTGCTGGCTGCCTGGTATATAGGTACTGTGCCTATGGGCACATCTATCTCCTTAATGAGCCTGCGCCTTACCTCATCGATATCGTCACCTGTTGAGAGGTCCATAACCGCATCGGCACCGTACTTAACTGCAGTCCGGGCTTTTTGCATCTCTTCATCCACATCAGTATGTGCCCCGGATGTGCCGATATTTGCATTCACCTTTGTAGAAACACATTCACCGACTGCCACCGGCCGGACGTGTTCATGCAATATGTTCTTCGGGATAACCACTTTGCCCTGTGCCACCAGGGTGGCAAGTCCGGTAGGTTTGATCCCCTCTTTTAGGGCGGCTTTGATTATTTCGGGAGTTATATTCCCTCCCCTTGCCTGTTCTATTAATGTATCCTGCATAATAACTGGATGATATACCATTCTGAATCGGGATAAAAGTTTTGGAGTGACAACACCTTACTTTTTTACACTCCTCATTTAAACTACAGTCTAATCATTTTGATGAATTATTGTCAATAAATAAGTATTTGTATACCTGATTATATATAACCAATGATATGGGTAATGGTCTTGGTACATTAAAAAAAACACTTGATACAGTTCTTTATTCGGGATATGAATACCTGCTCACCAAGGAAATAAAAGAGTTCAGGGTTCCCGGACATATAGCCATAATCATGGACGGGAACCGCAGGTATGCCAGGAAGCTGGGCATGACTGTCTGGCAGGGCCATAACCTGGGTGCAAACACAACTGAAAACGTCCTTGACTGGTGCTATGAACTGGGTGTGAAGCAAATAACAGTTTATGCCTTTTCTACTGAGAACCAGAACCGCCCGGATAAGGAAAAGCAAAAACTCTTCGAGATTATAGGTCTCAAACTGGAGAAACTAATGCAGGATGAGCGCACTCATGAGAGAAGGATGCGGCTCAGGATACTAGGTAATATTGACCTGTTGCCGGCCTGGTTAAAAGAAACAGCAAGGCAGGCTGAGACCATTACAAGGAATTACGATAATATATACCTGAATATTGCCATGGCCTATGGAGGCCGCCAGGAGATAGTGGATACAGCACGAGTGTTGGCCCAAAAGGTCGAAAGCGGCCAGATCGAGGTGTCTGATATTGACGAGAAGATCATCTCATCCCACCTGTATCCCTCCACCAGTCTGGCAGTCCCTGATGTTGACTTGATTATCAGGACCGGTGGCGATGAGAGGATGTCCAATTTCCTGCCCTGGCAGGCCAACGGCAATGAATGTGCGGCCTATTTCTGTGCACCGTACTGGCCCGAGTTCAGGAAGATAGATTTCCTGCGTTCCATAAGAACCTTCCAGACAAGGGAATATGAGTGGCAGAAGAATACTGTGCGGCGTATTGTCAGGCTTCTTGGGGCTTTTGGCCAGGTAGAGGTTGAGCAGGTGATCCACATGAGCATGAAGGCAGGGGATATCACAACCGAGGAAGTACTGGCCATTCTGAAAGACCTGTCAGGCAACAGGGAAATGAAAGATATTGCCTTTGTGTGGTAATTTTACCCAGACATTTTAACGAAACTTTAATAATCAGTATGTGCATCCACTTGTTAATGGACATTGAAGGTTATGCAAAGCGAGCATTGTTATCGGGTGAGAGCGGGGGCCGGATCGAAGAGAGGCTGACCCTGCGGATACTTGAGATCAAGGGTGATAAGGTAACCGAACACCATGCAAGGGAACTGGCCCATGCTGTCATGGTAGAAGCCGGTGCAACCCTTAAGCCCGAGGGTGAGATACTTGAACCTGTCACATCAGGCATTACCATGGGACAGTTCGGTGTGGGCAGCCGGGGTGCCGGGGATTTCCATACACATGAGCAAATAGCCCGGGTGATAGG
>DUIM01000031.1:1996-5417 GCA_013330355.1 Methanosarcinales archaeon | reverse complement strand
ATGTTAACCGTTTTCATGATGTGCTGTTAAGTACAGGATGTGCTTGAACTGCACAAATACAAATATTATATTAATAATCAACAATAACGGTTCAACGTGAGTAAAATGGATAAAACGATATTGGTGTTATGTGTGGTGCTTATGATATTTTCAACCGCAGCCCATGTTCATTCTGAAAGTATTCCTGCAAATATCTGGGAGTTCACCGAAGATTACTATGACGTGATAGGTGAACCGCAATTAACAGGCTCTATTGTGGGAAACCCGGAATATGAAAGTGGTGAGACATCTAAGATTTTCATCCAGTTGATGAATGAAGGGCTTATATTCGGGTTTGAGACTGATGAGACCCCAATCGGCACCAATGAAACCATGGATGCCCAGACAGAGCTTGACCTGGAATACGATGTCACTACTGCCATCAATATCAGGGGAACCCTGGAAACAGAAGATGGAAATGCATTCAGGGTTTTAAGCGGTCTCCAGCAGGCAGGCTCACTTCGAAACAGTGAAACGTCCCAGCCAATGGAGTTCGACATCGAGATATTTGAGAACGCACCTGCCGGAACATATGACCTTATGCTGAACCTGACGTACCAATACCAGTATGATGTGAAGGTAGAAGGATATCCGGACCAGGAATTCGATTACTGGTACATCACCAGGAACCAGACACTACCTCTCCGGATAATCGTGAGACCAAGGGCCGAGTTCGGGATCGTGAATGTCAGCGATGGACTGGTCTCGGGTGGGCAGGGCGTTGTTCATATCACGTATAAGAACACAGGGGATGAAGTGGCAGAGGATGCTGTTGCCAGGATAAGTGTGGTCGATCCCTTCAGTACCACTGATGACCAGGCATTTTTGGGCACACTGAACCCTGGCGACTCCTATGAAGCACAATATAAGGTAAAAGTGGATAAGGATGCCCTGCCCAAGGCCTATGGTATCAATACCGAAGTAAAATACAGGGACGAACACGGGGATACACAGATCTCGAATGTTATGAAAGCATCTATTGAGGTGCAGGAATCTGTTCCCCTGGCCCAGAGGATAGGGTATGCAGGTTATCTGCTGGTAATTTTCATAATCCTGTGTGCTGCCGGATACTATTTCTATAAAAAACAGGGCAATACGGGAAAATGAGATATAGGAAAAAACACAGGTGATCAAATTAACTCCAAAACCCATCGAATCCCTCATAATACAAAAAAAGCAAGCACTCCGGGGTGTCATTGATTATCCGGATAAGACACTTAGCAGCATTATCAGGGAAATTGGATTCAAGTGTGACTTGTGTGCCAGATGCTGTACAGCAGAATTCAATGACCATGTATTTTTGCTGGATACTGATGCCGCCCGGATAAAGCAGATAGCACCAGACGCCCTTGTCCCTGCACCGTACTATGAGTTCTGTGACAGGGAGGGGAGGTTCTATGTGTCAGGCTATGCCCTCAAGAGCAGGCCGGATGGTTCATGCATCTTTTTAGAACAGGGACGGTGCAGTATCTACAGCCAGCGCCTTACTATTTGCCGGATATATCCGTATATGCTTCACAGGGAGGCGGATGAAGATGGAAATATGGACTGGCGGCAGATAAGCGGTTTGAACGAGCACGGGTGCTACCATACTGTGATTGAGGATGGGCAGTGCCGCCGGATCGCTGTGGAGACAAAGGAATATGAGATAGCCTTTCTGGAACAGGAGATCGGGTTTTTGGAGGCAGTAGATGCCCACTTTGGGGATAACGGACTCAGGCATGTACAGGGAATCTACGATAAACAGATGAGGCATTTCAGGAATGGCGGCGGGATCGAGGTCATGGTGTATTATGGCAGGGGGTTCGAGAAGAACCTGGTACGAATAAGTGATTATGTATCAGGAGGTGTCTCATTTGTCATCGGTTAAGGCCCAATTTACTTGTAAAACGATGCCAGTTGTAGTCAGCAATACATGTATATTCTAAAACGCTATGGGGAAGGAGTTTAACGTCTTAAGATTCCAGACGTGATTGACAGGATACGAGGCAATATTTTTTATCCGCACGTCAGGTTTGATGAGGAGGAGGGGGGTAATTCAAGTCAATAAATTCTTACGTTGAAGGTATCCCAATACACAAATAAACCATTTTGGCTCTTCGCTATTTCGTGTGGTCTTAGGCACGATCCCTTCATTTCCTAAATCTGCCTTACCAGCCCCCATCCACTTTTATAATTTGGTTCAGTGTGAGACATCAATGGAATGTACTTCTATTTTGTACGTTAATCGCCATTACAGGACATACACTCAGACAATTCTTACAGAAGAGACAAGAATCCGGGTTCGCTGCAAAATATTTTGGATTACTATCTTTCCTGGTTTTAATGTCCCATATTATCGGACCTTTAGGACATACCTTCTTGCAGCGTCCACAACCTGTGCAAGTATTGTCAATTATTATTTCGACTGTCATTTTAATTCCAATGTATTTTTCAGGACCGCATCTCCCCGTATACCAAAAAAATTTTCCTGTAACAATGGAAATATATTCCTACAGGTATATATAATACAATTCAATGACATATTAATTATCACACAACAGGTTTAATGAGCACACGCATATTATTGATATGGAAATCAATTAACATCCGGAGAAAGGATTGAAATATTTTATGGATTTAAACCATCTACTTGAAAAATTAAAAAACGGGGATATCGAAGTTGAAGAAGCCAGTAAACAGATCAAGCTCGGTAACATCCATACATTGAGCGAAATATCAAATATCGACCCATGCCGGATGAAACGTACAGGCATACCTGAAGCCATATTTTCCGAAGGAAAGAATCCGGATGACCTGGCCGATATTGCCATGGAACATCTCAAACATGAAGGCAGGGCCATACTCACCAGGGTCTCGGACGAACAGCTTACAGTGCTTAAACAAAAGCACAAAGTTGAATGGAACAAGTATGCCCGGATTGCCATTCTAAGAGCCGACGGTTTCCAGGTTTATAAGACCGGTGGTGCCATTGGCATAATCACAGCAGGCACTGTGGACGTACCAGTCGCCGAAGAAGCAAGGATCATTGCACATGAGATGGGTGTGGCAGTACATACCATCTACGATGTAGGGGCTGCCGGTATCCACAGGTTGTTCCCCCCCCTGGAGGAAATAATAGAAAAAGGCATTGATGCAATTATAGTGGCAGCCGGCAGGGAGGGGACACTTCCCACCATAGTATCCGGCATCGTGGATGTACCTGTGATAGGGCTGCCGGTATCATCCGGATACGGTGCAGGAGGCAACGGAACAGCCGCGCTGCACACTATGCTGCAATCATGTTCAGTATTGAGTGTAGTTAATATCGATGCAGGATTCGTGGCCGGAGCATTTGCTGCCCGGATTGCCAATGTAGTGGCAGAAGCACGACGTAAAGAGT
>DUIM01000031.1:0-1620 GCA_013330355.1 Methanosarcinales archaeon | reverse complement strand
TTCACTGCTCGAAAAGCAGGACCTGAAAATGATTCAGTGTTCTTTCAGGATCCTTCTGGCTGCTATCATACGCTGCAGGACAGTGAGGTGGGATATCACTGCCACTACCAGAACAGCCCAGTGCAATAATCCCGAGAATGCGCCCAGGATGATCAATATCATCCGCTCGGCCCGCTCTGCTATTCCGATGTTCAGTACACCAGTCCCGCCAGCCTCTGCCCTTGCTCTTGTATAACTGACAAGCAGCGACCCTGTAAGTGCTAAGCCACCAAGGAACCATTCATTCTCGATATAAGGTGCTAAGCCACAAAAGAGCCAGTCATCCCCGATATAATGCGGAAATGCCGCATGCCCTCCCCACATGATACCTAAAAACACGGCGGCATCGGCATATCTATCTGATACCGAATCGAGCAGGCCGCCGAACTGTGTGACCCGGTCGTTCTCCCTGGCCACGGCCCCGTCAAGCACATCAAAGAATCCGCCAAGTAGCAGCATAAATCCTGCAATTACCAGATTACCGGCTGCAAAATATAGTCCGGCAATTATGCAGAATACCAGGGCCAGGATAGTTACCGTGTTAGGGTTTATCCTGCTGAGTATCCTTGCTATGGGTTTTACCCAGTTTGTTAATGCATCTTTTTTCTTGTTGAGCAATACATTCCTCCGGCGACTTTCAGATTATCCTGAACATCGTGCTTTTCCACCATGTATCTAACTGACCTATTATTATCTTTGAGGCAGCGACCAGTATAATTCCAGGTCCTGCAATGCAAAGCGTTGCAATACTGTCATTTATTTGGTAATAGAATGATAAAAGTGTTTGTGCTACCAGCACGGGAACTACGACAGCAGCGGCATCGATGCCCAGTACGGTGGTTGTTGCTGTGCCTGTGGTGGGCGGGACCTGGCAGCTGAGCATTTGCAGGGTGGTGGTCTTGCCTGCTCCGTTGTGGCCGAAAAAGCTGAAGAACTTGCCCTGCGCTATCCGAAAGTCAAGGTTGTCCACGGCTGTGGGTTTGCCGAATTGTTTTATGGGGGCATGTGCCTCGATATGTATCAAAAAATTGCCATGTTTTATCATTATTTAAGTGTTATGCCGCCATTTTTGCTAAAATTTTTTTGGGTGCATTCAGGAAGTAAGTAAGGATTTTTTTTCTTAATATAGCATCAGTCGGCCCTGGGCAGACATATAATAACCGAGTTATATTTCTTAGAATTATATATTAATAAGTAGATATTTTCAGTTAAAGTTTAATAAAGCGATTAGGACTATTTTGAATGATTTTGGATGTTTTTGAAATGAAATGCATGATTCAAATTTATTGAACAGAAAGTATGCTTAAGTGGTCCGATCTTCCTCTGTTAATTTAGTTGTTAAACGGAATATAAAGGAGGTGATAATTGATGAAAATTAGAACAATTATTGGAGTATTGCTGGTCCTTGCATTAGTGCTGGGTTCGACAGGAGCTGCATTCGCTGCACAAGGTGATTGCGATGGTGATTGCGATGGAGATGGGCCAATTCAAGAAAGACTCTGTGATGGATCATGTAATCAGGATCGCAATTGTAACTGTGATGAAGATTGTGCCCCAAATGGTGATGGACCGCATGGCCCA
>DUIM01000071.1 GCA_013330355.1 Methanosarcinales archaeon | reverse complement strand
ATATGCAGGTTTCACTCGTCAATACAGGCGTCCCCCATGCCGTGATATTTGTGGATAACCTGGAAAGTGTCGAAATAGACAGACTGGCCCGGCCCATAAGGTACAACTCATTATTCCCAAAGGGAACAAATGTAAATATTGTTAATGTTACGCCCGACGGCATCCTGGACATCCGCACCTATGAGCGGGGTATTGAGGGCGAGACCCTTAGCTGCGGTACAGGCTCGGTTGCTGCTGCCGTGATTGCTCACCGCATGGGCCGGACCGGGAATGAGGTCACCGTAAATACGTTGGGTGGAATACTCAATGTCACAATCGAAAATGATCTTGCATTCATGGAAGGCCCGGCTGTTACTGTGTTTAACGGAACCATCCCATGATCATAGGAATTGATGATACCGACTCTGTAGATGGGATGTGCACCACCTATCTGACAGCTATCCTCATTGACAAACTAAAAGACCTGGGAGATATCAGGGGCCTGCCCCACCTTATCAGGTTGAACCCAAACATAAAGTACAAGACCAGGGGCAATGCAGCACTGGCAGTAGAGATAGATACTGACACCGATTCTGAAGAGCAGATCGTGAGTACTGCCATATCCCTTGTGCAAGACATGGCCGACATGGACTGCGAGAATACTAATCCTGGCATAGTTTTCTTAATTAACCAGGGACGAAACGATCCGGAATTCAGGCAAGACCTGGAACGTTTCATGTGGCAGGCCATGCGTGATGTATTGGCTGTGGAGGATGCCCGCTCCCTTATTGGTAAATACGGGATAAAACACAAGGGATTCAAGAACGGACGCGGCCTTATCGGTGCACTGGCCGCATGCGGTTCTGTGCTGTGTGGCCTGCCGGATCACACTTATGAACTTATCGCCTACCGTAATCCAGGGAAATTCGGCACACCCAGGGAGATAGACAGGGAATCTGTGTTCAGGGCTGACAGGGAGACTTACCCCGGAACATGGGATACTGTGGATATTTCAAATGACACTATTGTATTTGCACCACATTCCCCGGACCCTGTACTGTTCGGGATCAGAGGCGACGATGTCCAATCCATCGAAAAAGCTTTCGATATTATCGGCTCAGAACCTGTCGGGCTTACACTTTTGTACAGGACCAACCAGGGAACGGATTTTCACCTGCTTGATGCACAGATCAGTGATGTACTGGAAGAAAGGTCTTACAAGTTGACAGGGACTGTGGCTGACAGACCAGAAACTATCCGGGGCGGTCATATGTTCTTTACTTTAAAGGGTTCAGGCATTATCCGGTGTGCGGCCTTTGAACCCACCAAAGGTTTCAGGAATATTATCAAAGAACTGATACCAGGCGATAAAGTGAGTGTTTATGGTGGTATTGCCAACGGGACCCTGAATGTTGAGAAGATCGGGATACTTGAACTGGCAGCTTATGAAAATACCAGTAATCCTCTTTGCCCAACGTGCGGCAAGCGCATGAAATCAGCAGGCAGCGGGCAGGGCTTCAGGTGCAAAGGTTGTAATACTAAAAGTGACGAGGTCGTTCGAACCCCTGTGGATAGATGTATCAGGCCAGGTATATATGAAGTGCCGCCCTGTGCCAGGAGGCATATCTCAAAACCACTTGTCAGGTCAGCCGAACCTGGTGTTTATCCTTCGAGATAAGGAATAATTCGTTTTGGAAAGACAGAAAGTACGTCCCGACCGGGACTCGAACCCGGGTCTAAAGCTCCGCAAGCTTCAAGGATATCCGCTACCCTATCGGGACACTGCTCCCCTTGAAAGCTCATGGAGAGCGAACTTATTATTCTATCCAATTATCTTAAACCTTATCTATCGCCTGTCGAAGGCTGTCCACTTCGCCCCTTAGTTCCTGCAATTCCATGTGTACTTCTATGAGGAGGTTGTGGGTGGGACTGCGCTCATCCTTTACTGCCTGCTGCTGGGAGAACACCATCTTACTGGGCAGGATGAATATGTACACAAATATCATCGCCAGCAGCGCACCAGCAGCCAGAACCCCCAGGAACAGCAGGTAATTGGGGAATAACTGGCGCATATAGGCGTCGCCTGGGTTGTAGTATTGTATCCTGGTAACCAGCACGAAGTTCAGCATTGAGAACAGGAACATGGTCTCACCGACCAGTATGAGCATTCCGCCTACGGTCGTAGACATGCGTTTTTGTTTTGGTATGAATCTGGTAATAGGCATTGTTGAATCACTCCGGCCAGATATCCTTTTAAAAGTATTTAGGGATTACAGTATTTAGTAATTATTAAATCAATGAAAAATATTGAGGTATTTAGATGTCAAGAATAACTGCATATATTGAAAAAGATATAGAATTTGGCTTGTATGTAGCTATAGTTCCCGGAATTCCTGGTGCACTTACACAAGCGGAGACAAACGATATAAATGAAACGCTGAGGTAGAGATTCGAACTCCCGTGGCGCAGTGCACCACCGGTTTTCAAGACCGGCGCCGTGGTCCGCTTGGCTACCTCAGCAAGGTGGTTCCGGATTGAGGCATCCAGATGCCCCGCACAGGCCCGAGCTTGATGGTGCGGCCCTGGTGCGGGAACTCCATGTCTACGGGCCGTTGGTGGGTGTAGGGCTAAAACCGCAGGCAAGGGAATGGCAGCACAGGGGATACGGGG
>DUIM01000015.1 GCA_013330355.1 Methanosarcinales archaeon | reverse complement strand
TATGATGGATACGGTACTGAACCTGGGACTGATCGATAAAACTGTGGCGGGACTTGCAGAGGAAGTGGACGAGAGGTTCGCCTATGACTGCTACAGGCGTTTTATTAACATGTTCGGTGATGTGGTACTGGACATCGAGCATAAGAAGTTTGAGAATATCCTGGATGCAAAAAAGCAAGAACTTGGTGTTCTGAATGATACTGAACTGGACGCGGGGGCCCTCAAGGATGTCGCAGCGAAATACAAGGCAATGGTCGAGGAAAATACAGGCCAGGATTTCCCCCAGGACCCTATGACCCAGTTGTGGATGTCCATCAATGCTGTTTTTGATTCATGGAATACGCCCAGGGCCATTAAATACAGGAAGATAAATGGCATACCTGACGACTGGGGAACTGCCGTAAATGTGCAGTTCATGGTCTATGGGAACATGGGTGAAAATTCAGGAACAGGTGTTGCATTTACCAGGAACCCTTCAACTGGTGAGCGGAAATTCTATGGCGAATACCTGATGAACGCCCAGGGCGAGGACGTGGTGGCAGGTATCAGGACGCCCCACCCCATCGAAACACTGAAAACAGAAATGCCAGTGATGTATGCCCAGCTCGATGACATCAAGGAACGGCTTGAACATCATTTCAAGGAAATGGAGGATATTGAGTTCACTATCCAGCAGGGCAAGCTTTACATGCTCCAGACCAGGACTGGCAAGCGAACCGCAGCGGCTGCTGTCAGGATCGCAATCGACATGTTGAACGAAGGACTGATCACAAGGGAAGAAGCATTACTGAAGGTAGACCCGGAGCAACTGGACCAGCTCCTACATCCCATGATCGACCCCAACGAGAAGGTGGATGCAATAGCAAAAGGACTTCCCGCATCACCCGGCGCAGGAGTCGGAAAGGTGGTGTTCACTGCCGAACATGCCGAAGAGATGGCAAAAGCAGGAGAGATGGTGGTTCTGGTGCGTAGCGAAACTTCTCCCGAAGATATTGGCGGGATGCATGTGGCACAGGGTATACTTACTGCCAGGGGCGGTATGACGTCCCATGCGGCAGTGGTGGCCCGGGGCATGGGTAAATGCTGTGTTGCGGGATGCGGTGCAATCCAGATCGACGAGGATGCCGGACTGTTCACTGTGAACGGTCATACAGTGAAGGAAGGCGATTATATTACTTTGAACGGTACGACCGGTGAGGTCATTGTAGGCCAGGCCAAACTCATCACTCCTGATATTAGTGGGGACCTAAACACCGTACTGGACTGGGCAGATGATGTAAGGACACTTAAGGTCAGGACCAATGCGGATACTCCCGAGGATTCCCGGACTGCCCGGGATTTCGGTGCCGAAGGCATCGGTCTGTGCCGGACCGAACATATGTTCTTTGGCGAGGAAAGAATTCACATCGTACAGGATATGATTTTGGCAGAGACAGAAGAAGGCAGGAAAGCAGCACTTGAGAAGCTGTTACCCATGCAGCGCAGCGATTTCAAGGGTATATTTGAGGTAATGAAAGGGTATCCTGTGACTATCAGGCTGCTGGATCCTCCTTTACACGAGTTCCTTCCAAAACATGACGAGCTTATGGAGCAGTATGCAAAGTTAAAGGCTGCCGGTGACACTAATAAGATACGTGAGATCAAAGACCTGATAATGCGGGTGAATTCACTTCACGAGTTCAATCCTATGCTGGGACACAGGGGGTGCAGGCTCGGCATTACTTATCCTGAAATATATGAAATGCAGGTAAGGGCCATATTCGAGGCTGCCTGCGAACTGGTAAAGGATGGGTATGAGATCGTGCCTGAAGTAATGATACCTCTTGTTAGTCATATCAACGAGTTCAAGGTTACAAGGGATAGTGCCGAGTCAGTGGCCAAAATGGTCATGGAAGAGCAGGGTGTTGAACTGGATTACATGATCGGAACCATGATCGAACTTCCCAGGGCAGCCATCACAGCGGATGAGATCGCTAAGGAGGCAGAGTTCTTCAGTTTCGGTACCAATGACCTTACCCAGACGACATTTGGCCTGAGCCGTGATGATGCAGGCAAATTCCTGCCGTATTATGTTGAGATAGGCATACTTGAAAATGACCCGTTCGTGGCTATTGACCAGGATGGGGTTGGCCAGCTTATCAAGATGGGTGTGGATAAGGGCAGGTCAACCAGGCCGGACCTGAAAGTTGGCATTTGCGGCGAACACGGCGGCGATCCCAGCAGTGTTATATTCTGCTACAACGCAGGTATGGATTATGTGAGCTGCTCACCGTTTCGGATCCCGATAGCCAGATTGGCAGCGGCACATGCTGTGTTGAAAAAAGGTGAGTAACAGATACTTGATACCGGCTTTTATGAGCCCACGTGAAATATTTATACTATTGGATATAAATTATAAACAAAAGGTGGAATATGCCCGAAATAATTGAATGTGAATCAGGATCTTATCCGGTTGTGGATGCCAACGGCACCCCCATTGAAGTAGGTAATCCTGTAAAATATGAAGGAACTGGCACCAAGGGACATGTGACCGAGATCATATGCGACAGCGAAGGTGCATGGGCCGTGATCGATACCAAAAACTTGCTGTATAAAATGGAAACCCTTACAGTGCTGGAGGAACTGGAAGCAAAAGTTGAGATGGGAGAGCGTGAATTCTCCACAGAGGAGATCCAGGAAGTGCTGGAAAAAGCAGAAGAAGAAGCAAAAGATGTAAAGTTTGAGGATAGCAACCTGGAATCCGGCGGATAGTCATATACATCATGTTGCGTATTGGTGTTGTAATCCATGGACCAATGGTTATCGACTCTGGCAGGGCCGGGAGACTTCTTGGAATATTATCAGGGATGGGGGAAGTGCATCCGGTCCTGGGAGGCGCCATGGGCAGGGCTGCTGTTATCGATGCAGGATTGGAGGACCTGATCGATATCAGCAGTAGCTTGAAACCCGGTGAGTCTATTCTGGCCCTTAACCCTTCGTGTGATGTAGTATTGCTGGTCAATGAAGGTAAGTCCATAGAGACGGGACTGGCTTTTGGAAGACTTGTATTTGAGCGGCTGCCTGTATTGGAAAAGCCTGTATACCAGCTGGAGTTTGCGGGTGGATGTTCACTTATCCGGTTGAACGATGCTTTTCATCCTTTTTTTAATGAACTGAGGCGAGTACTGGATGCCAGTGTGGTTCAATCCCCACCACCCTTAAGGGGTCTGGTAACGGAAAATGGAATTACCAGGAGACCGGTTTTTGGTGTGAGGCCGGGGGAATATGTGACCGTTAATGGTATTGTTATTGGAAAGGCTTTGTCTGGTAATGTTGATATTATTTCCAGTGGCGGCAGGATAACAGGACTGGATGGGGGCTGGCTCAAATTCCACGGTATCGAAAAACTGGAGTATGTTGACCTATCGTTGGCCATTGTGCGCTCAGGAGTTTTAAGGGATGCTGTTACCACACCCAGGGTGCTTGAACGCAAGACTTCGGGATATGCAGTGATCATTGACCATTCGGCAGAGAATACTTTTGAGATAGTGGGGGATGCGGATATGGCAGTAGTAGTGGGGGATGATACTACGGCAGTAGCAGGTGACCTGCTTACCAGGTTGGGTATTCCTATGATAGGCATTACTGACGGTGACAGGGACGGAATCACGCATCATGCCCATGTGCCGCCCGGGTCAGTGGTTATCAGGCTTTCTCCAGGGAATGATGACATTGTTGGACGCCGGGTGTTTGAGGAGATATTCGGGGGAAGTGGGCGGATGAAGGTGGGTGGTGATGGGTTCGAGGGGATACTGTCAAGTGTGCTGGGGCTGGCAGGTGGGCTGGTGGAAGAGGTTGTACGTTATTAAACTGGCTATGATTTTGAAGTTTTCCGAAACACTGTTGTAGAGTGCAGAACGAAATGGATTTATACTATTTTGTATAAAATAGTATAATAATGAATAGAATCATATTTGACTCGGATGGTCTGATCAAATTAACAAAATCATGCTGCTTGATGAAAATATTAAACAATTTCCAGTGTTCGATAACCGAAGAAGTTTACGACGAAACTGTTAT
>DUIM01000060.1:5228-5639 GCA_013330355.1 Methanosarcinales archaeon | reverse complement strand
TTCACAAGATGAAAATGGTAGATCAGGATCAGATGAGAAAATCCATCAATATCTTTGAGACCGGCAGCATATTCCGGGAATACCTCCACCTCACCTCTCGCTCCATCTGCAAAAACGCTCTGGATTGGCGTATCATCCGGATTGGTGAATGGTGAATGTATGATCCCAATAGGGGTGTGTGCTATATCAGTCATGGGCATAGCCTCCGTTTTCGTATTTTTCGTTCGGATATGCCGTGAAACCATGTTCCTCGAAGATCATTTTACCTTCTTCTGATGCAACGAAATCTACAAACATCTTTGCAGCATCATTCTTTTCGGAAAATGCCAGCGTACCGATCGGAATGATCTTTATGATGTTTTGCTCAAAGGGTATCGCCACAGTCTCTATCTTTTCGCTGTTTACAACCAG
>DUIM01000060.1:0-4840 GCA_013330355.1 Methanosarcinales archaeon | reverse complement strand
CGGGCAATGATATTGTTCTCCACATCTTCATAGATTCCATTCTTTTCCAGTATTTTATTCCCCAGGTTGCCAATTGCTGCTGCCTTTGGATCTCCGAGTATGACCGTTACTCCTGGTTTTGCAAGGTCATCCAGGGATGTTATATTCGCAGGATTTCCTTTCGGTACCGCGATTACTGGCACATGGTATGCGATAAGTTGCTCATGATCGGTGAATCCTTTCTCTTTTGCAACATCGAAATAATATGTTGCCCCTGGCATGTATATGTCTCCTTCCTGCGTGAGTTCCATCTGGCTTAAGAGTGTATTTGAACCTGCATAGTTGTAGTTTGCAGAAATGCCATACTTTTCTTCAAAGAGTAATCCAATTTCATTCATTGGCTTTCTCATGCCTGCACCACAATAAACAAGGAGTGAGTGCGGTTTTTCTGTCGCCGGCTGTGTTAGTTCCCCGGCAGTTTCATCGATTGTTGCAAGCTGTTCCTGCTCCTCCTGGATGCATCCGAGTGTGATTGTGATGAAAAGCAGAATAATGGCCATGAATGTTTGTGTTTTTTTCATTATGTTCAAGCGCACATAATGTCCGATAAACTTTTCTATATGCTTGATGAGACTTTTTATTATTTTCTGGTTACAATTAATAATCAGTTCTGTTAACCGCGGATGAACACAGATAAACGCGGATATTGCATGCGAAATATATGTTGATCTGTAGTTCGTTATAGCTTAAAAGACCAGAATAAATTTAAAAGACTTAAAACGGGTGCAAATGTTTATAACAAATGTACATCAAACAAATTATGGTAAAAATGGGCGCAGAACTGAAAACAATCACAACCGAAATACATTTGCCAAGTGACATATTATATTCACAGGGTATAGGAAAGGATCGTGCAGAATACTTTGTGAAAAAGAACTTCCTGCTGGAACTTTATAGAGAAGGAAAGATTTCACTTGGTAAGATGGCAGAACTGCTTGAAATGAATCCTTTCGAGATGTTGGGCATTATGAAAGACTCCAGTGTACCATTAAATTACGGTGTTACAGAACTAAAAGAAGATATCGATACTGCAAATAGTCTTGGTTTATTAGATGAAGATAGTCAGTAATTCATCACCTTTGATATTTTTATCTGCAATTGCTCTTGCCATTAAGCAGAATGCCGACCTGATATTACTGGACGACCTTGCCGGAAGAAGGGCAGCTGTAGCATACGGAATTGAGGTTATGGGAACTCTTGGATTGCTAAAGGTAATGTATCGAAAAGATCTTATTAATAATATGAAATATGTGTTGGATGAACTTCAAAAACATGGATTTTGGATAAGTACAGACCTTTACAGTAAGATGTTGAAAGATTGATTATTTTTTAAAGTTTCCTCAACATAATATCTAAAATGACAGGCAGCCGGGTAAGTAAAAACTGTAGGCGACTGGAATCAATTCATTGTGAACCGCAGAGGGATCAAAGGTACACAGAGGATGGGGACAATGCTCAAATTCAAAAACAGTAATCAAGTCCGACAGCAGGGCTTATCCGGGAATTGTGAGAATAGACTTTTTATTATTTACTGGTTACACTAAACAAACAGTTCTGTTAACCGCGGATGAACATGGATATTGCATGCGAAATCTGCGTTAATTTGCATTCATCTGAAGTTCGTTATAATTCAAAGGACCGGAATAAATTTAAAATACTCCCGATTTAATCAGATATTGTTATAAATACTAAAGGAAATTCAGTTACAAAAACAGGTGAAAAAATGATCTCAAATATGGAATACAGTTTATTGACCTCAGAGTCAGTTACGGAAGGGCATCCGGACAAAGTATGCGACCAGATATCAGACGGCGTGCTGGATGAGATCGTAAGACAGGACCCAATGGCCAGGGTGGCCTGTGAGGCATTTATCAGTGTTGGTTTTGTGATAGTGGGCGGCGAGATTACAACATCGGCCCATATTGACGTACCTTCAATAGCCCGCGGTATCCTCAAGGAAATCGGTTATACAAGTGAGATATATGGTTTTAATTATAAGACATGCGGTGTGCTGAATGCCATTGGCAAGCAGTCGCCTGATATTGCACAGGGTGTGGATGCGGGTGGTGCCGGTGACCAGGGTATGATGATAGGGTATGCATGTAAAGAGACAGAGGAACTGATGCCCCTGCCCATTATGCAGAGCCACCGGATGTGCCAAAAGCTGGCCGAACTGAGGAAGAACAAGACACTTTCCTACCTCGGTCCTGACGGCAAGTCCCAGGCCACAGTAGAGTATAAGATGGGTGTACCCCAGCGGGTGGACTCGGTTATTGTCAGCTCCCAGCATACCGAAGAGATACTTGACAGCACGGGCGAGCGCATCACACAGGATGCAATTGACGAGATCATTGATAAGGTGGTCAAGAATGTCATTGACCCTGAACTGCTGGATAAGAATACTAAATATTATGTGAACCCAACAGGCAAGTTTGTGGTAGGCGGGCCCCAGAGCGATACCGGCATGACAGGCCGCAAGATCGTAGTGGATACATACGGCGGACTGGTGCCACACGGCGGCGGAGCTTTCTCAGGCAAGGATTCCACAAAAGTGGACCGCAGTGCTGCCTATGCTGCCAGGTATGTGGCCAAGAATGTAGTCGCATCCGGTGTGGCAGACCGGTGTGCATTGTCGCTTGCTTATGCCATTGGTGTGCCTGAACCTACTGCTGTTATGGTCAATACATTCGGGACAGGTAAGATGAAGGATATCGATATTGTAGGGCTGGTGCGCAAGCATTTCGACCTGACCCCAAAGAGTATTATCGAAACCCTTGACCTGAGGCGCCCGATCTTCAGGAAGACTGCAGCCTACGGGCATTTCGGCAGGAACGACCCGGACTTTACCTGGGAGCGCACAGATGTGGCCGAGGATATTGCAAAGTCGGCTGGGATTTAGGTTTTAAGTTCTTGGTTTTGGGATTTCTATTAAAACCCTGGTGCTTTGCAGTCTTTGCGAGTTCCGGGGTGGTGTAATTTTAAATCGCCGAAAACGCAAAGATTGTTTTTTTAGATTTCCCTGATTTTTGCTTGGTTACAATTTCATGTCAACAGTTGCCGGACATCTGTATGCTACTTTTTGCGGCTTTCAAAAGAGATAGTCAACATTATTGTTTGTGTACTATTTTTTGATATTTCCTGTTATGATTCGATCCATTGAAACGAAAACTATTATTTCAATTAAAACAATTGTTGTAATATGTCAACAACCATTACAATAGGTAATAAAACAAAAGACAGATTGGCAGACTATAAATTTGGAAATTTGACATTTGACGATGTGTTGAATATGCTTATGGACCGGGTATCAATTGAGGATATCAGTGCAGAACACATCAGGGAGCATTATCATCGTCTTGCTAAGTTTAAAGGCATACCGAAAGAGGAGTTTAAGTCCCGAATTAAGGAAAGAATTTCACATGGAAGTATCCAGACCTGGATTCGATGCCAAACGTTTAAAAGGATTTCCAGGCAATATGTACCGATTAAGAATTGGTAATTATAGGGTTCTTTATTCAGTGGATAATAATGATAGAGTAGTACAAATTACTACTATTGTGCATAGAAGTGTAGCTTACAAATAAGAAACTTGGATTTATCATTTAGCAGTTGCAAATCTTGAGCTTCATATAACAGCTTCTGAACCATTTTATTATTGTATAAAAGTGAATAGTTATTTTCGATACTGTTACGTATTTATACACAATTGGTGAAAAAATTGCAGAATATATATTATATATCAGCTAAAAAGATATGTAATAATGAGTAGTTCTTATTTATGAAAGTGGTCCCATGAGTACAGAACCTGCCAAATTGCTTGAGGAAGAAGGATTTAGTTATTTAACCTGCATACAGTGCGGGACATGTACAGGAAGCTGTCCCTCCGGACGCTATACCAGCCTGAACACCAGGCGGATAGTGCTGTTGGCAAGACGTAACCAGGATGTGTATCACGATGAAGACCTGTGGATGTGTACCACCTGTTACCAGTGCCAGGAACGGTGTCCCAGGGGCATCAGGATAGCGGACGGGATACTTACCCTGCGAGCGGAATCAGTTCACATGGGGCTGATGCTGCCTGAGCACCGTAAGGTAGCCGGACTTATGATCGATCAGGGCCATGCAGTACCCATTAACGATGATGGTCGAGCGAAACGAAAAAAGCTGGGAATGGATGAACTGCCAGAGACCGTTCACAAACACCCACAAGCCCTTGACCAGGTGAAAAAATTGCTTGAGGTTACAGGTTTTATACAATTGGTCACGGATGAGAGTACTGAAATCTTAGAGTAAGGACAGTGAAACCTGCATCTTTGTTCCGGGATTGTATCATACTAAATTGGTCTGTTTGGTCCCGGACCGTATCATACCAAGCTGGCATCCTGGTATTGAAAAAGCTACAGAACTACCGGACCAAATGCTCTTTCCCTGCCAGTGTGGTCTTTCTACCCTGGGGAGTACGCTGAAGGAATCCGACCTGGATAAGATATGGCTCATATACATCTTCAATTGTCCTGACCTCTTCCCCGACTGAAATGGCAATGGTCTTCAAACCCACAGGTCCACCCTCGAAATCATCTGATATTACACTAAGAATGCGCCTGTCAAGTTCATCCAGGCCCAGCTTGTCTATACCCAGCATAGTCAGTGCATCATCAGCTACATCCCGGTTAATCGTTCCATCGGCCCTGACAATTGCAAAATCCCTTGCACGCCGCAGCAGCCTGTTAACAATTCTTGGCGTTCCACGGCCGCGTTTAGCAATTTCAATAGTCCCGTCCCGGGTTATGGGAATACGCAG
>DUIM01000108.1:1672-5644 GCA_013330355.1 Methanosarcinales archaeon | reverse complement strand
CCGGATATATTGTACCTGACCATGGTGTTCTTTATCATAGTGGCCACGGTAATAATATACATCAAGAACGTGGTCTACCGCCAGGTAGGGATAACAGGTGGAGTGGCCCTGTTTTTTGTATTTCTTATGGGTGTGCTGGTTGCTTATGATTATTACCTGTTCGCCATAATGGGGGCAGTGGCTGTAACATTCCTGCTTGTTGAAAAATATACACTTAAGAATTTTGTTGATAACCTGAACCAGGATGAGATAACCAATGCAGTCCAGTTCTTTATAATAATATTTATACTATTTCCAATAACGCCAAACACCACTATCCTGGAAGTGATAAATCCCAGGTATATTCTGGGTATAGTGGTTATCGTTTCGTCTATGAGTTTCATTAGTTTTCTTCTTATGAAAAAAACAGGCACTGAGCGGGGAATACATATTTCAGGCCTTATAGGGGGACTGGTCAACAGCGAAGCCACTACAGGTGCACTGGCAGCACTTGCGAAGAAGAAGCATATCCTGATGAATGTAAGTTACCATGGAATCATCCTGTCCAATGCAACCATGTTGATCAGGAACATGGTAATTGCCTTTGTCGTGGACCCCTCGGGTCAGGTCTTGATCATGATGCTGCCCCCGCAATTGCTGCTTACTGCTGCAAACATAGGAATGGTGGTAAAGGATCAACGAATACACAATATGAAGTATGAGGCACTGGAGATTGAATCACCCTTCGCCCTTAAACCTGCATTCAAGTTTGCATTTGGGTTCACAGTATTGATAATAATGGCAAATTATCTCAATATCTGGTTCGGGAGTGCGGGTGTCTTTGTATTAGCCCTGGGCGGACTGGTAAGTTCAGCGGCTGTAACCGCATCGGTAGGGGCACTTGCCTTTGGCGGCAATCTGACACCTACCACAGCAGCCCTTGTGGCAGTGCTTGCAAGTATTATCAGTACCTCAAATAAAATTATACTGGTAAGACTGGCTGGTTCAATGGAACTATATGTTAAGGTCAGGCGCAGTTTCCTTGCATTAATGAGTGTAGGAGCAGTTGCATTCCTGTTATGGATACTAGTTATCTATATTGGTGGGTTCTCTATAAAGTGATAAAAACCGGGAGCACATCACGCATGAAATTGCCTGTGGGGAATGGGCATAGGTGCGTTGAAATGGGTATTGTGCCAAATAGCTGGTCAAGTTGGAGTGCACCCAAAATAGCGGACAAATAGTTAAGCAACCAGATTCAACAAATATATTTCTAATGAAAGCCAATACAACAAACAATGTTCAACCCTACAGACATACGCAAGGACTTTCCTGTATTAGAGAAATGTGTATACCTTGACAGCGCAGCCACCACCCAGACGCCGCGCCAGGTTGTGGAAGCCATGTGCGACTATTTCTACAAGTATGCCGCAAACCACGGCCGCGGCGCACACAGGCTTGCCAGGGAGACCACCAACCATTACGAGGATGCCAGGGAAGCCGTTGCCGGATTCCTTGGAGGGGAATACGAACATACCATATTCACCCGCAACACCACCGAAAGTATCAATATGGTAGCTCAGGGACTGGACTGGAAACCGGGCGATCATGTGGTAACCACCCATGTAGAACATCATTCCAATTTGCTGCCCTGGCTTAGATTAAAAGAAAAAGGCGTGGAAATAACAGCAGTTACACCAAATCCGGATGGAACAGTTGATCCCAGTGACATTGACAGTGCCATAACCGAACAAACAAAACTGGTTGCCATCACTCATGTATCCAACGTATTTGGCTCTGTTATGGATGTGGAAGAAATAACAAAGATCGCTCACCGCAATGGCTGCATGTCACTGGTAGATGCAGCGCAGAGCGTGGGACACATGCCCTTTGACGTGAAGAAGATCGATTGCGACTTCATGGCAGTGTCCGGCCATAAAGGAATGTTCGGACCCCAGGGTACAGGCGTGCTGTATTTGAAGGATACCGATTCCATCAAGCCTGTATACCTTGGCGGGGGCACAATTTATGCCATTACAGGGGATGATTATAAACTGGAGGATGCACCCGGGCGGTTCGAGTATGGTACGCCAAATATTCCAGGCGTTATCGGACTGGGCAGGAGTGTGGAATACGCAAAGTCATTGGGTGTTGAAGATATCCGGCTGCATGAAGAGGCTCTGGCCAGGGACGCTGCCAGGCGGCTCTCCGGAATAAATAAAGTGGAGGTGTACGGACCACTGGACAGGGCTGGTGTGGTACCATTCAATGTAGTGGGCTTAAATCCCCACGACGTAGCCATGATATTGGATGAGACCCGCAGGATTTGCGTACGCAGCGGCTATCACTGCGCCATCCCCGGCGTCAAACTGCTCAAGGTTGATGGGACAATCAGGGCTTCTTTTGGTGCATACAACCTGACCGAAGAAGTGGACCTGCTGGTGGATACAGTGGAACAGATAGCAACCACCCTGGCCTGAAGAGGTACAAAAATGAAAATTATCCTGCTGGGAACCGGCGTTGCTATACCACAAAAGGACAGGGTGCAGTCCGGGCTGATAGTGGATGCAGGAAGCGATAAAAAATATAATCCTGTACTTTTTGATTGCGGCTGCGGTGTGCTGCAGAGAATTTACCAGAGCGGATACAGGCATACGAATATCACGAATGTGTTCCTTTCCCACCTGCATCTGGATCATTGCGGTGACCTGCTGGCACTGGTCAAGGCAAACTGGTTGTGTGACACAACTGAATTGAACTTGTGGGGTCCTGTGGGTACCGGGCAGTGGCTGGACGACTTGTTGGCAGCCTATCCGTACATGCAGGACAAGGTAGATACCAGGATAACGGAACTTGACTCAGGTCAGGTGGTAGAGGTTGAGGGACTGGAAGTGGAATGTGTACACACGGTCCATGCCCTGCCTTCGCTGGGGTTCAAGGTAACATCAGGGGGGAAGACCATGCTGTATTCAGGAGATACCGAACCTGTAGATGATATAGTAAAAGCGTCGGTGGGCGTCGACCTGCTCATACATGAGTGTTCGTTCCCTGACACTTTTGAAGTGACCAACCACACCACACCTGGCACTCTGGCAGATAAAATTGAGGGAACTCCAATAGGGCATATTGTACTTACCCACCTGTATCCCCAGACCAGGGGGTTCGAGGCCGGGATGGTTAAGGTGCTGGCAGAAGCCTGCGGGTGTCCTGTGGAGATTGGATACGACCTGCAGATCATTGACATGTGAGACATAAGATATAAGACACAATAAGGGCAATATACGAAGGAGTAAAGGCATTTTTCTACCAGGAATTAGACTGAATAGCTATATTTAAATAATACAAGATTCGTTTTATTGGTATGCAGCTTCGCGGAAGGCTCAAGCAACTGACTGAAAGTAAAGTAAATCGCATTAATGACTTGGTTTTCAAGTATAAAAAACTCAAGAAGAAATTGGGAAAAAATGCGGTTCTGGATAAATTAAAAACGCATATTAGGCATTTACCATCCGAAGAAGAACAAGTTCTTCGGGCGGCAGAAGTTGTTTTTGAATTAAATGTCCAGCCAGATCTTCCGTATCTGGAAGTGCTCAGGAAAGTTATCTGCCTGACCGGTCTCCCTGAATCGAAAGTAGATACGATGTTATCTGATGCACTTGATGAACTTGGGATTGAATTCGAAGAAATGAGTGATGATGAGCTAAAAACAGCAGTAGCTATCAATAAAGATGATGTGATGGATGTGTATTGTGATGTACTGTTAAAAAGGCGTTTTCAAAAGCAAATGATGAAGAAATAAATTTAAAGGTTGATGATATTATGGGAAAATCAATGATTACTGAAAAGATACGCATATCACCCTATTTACACAGGGAAATAACCGATCTTGTTGAAGATGGCGATTTTGCTTCATTTTCTGATTTTGTAAATATTGCAGTTTCGAGTTTTTTATCAAGAAACTTTGGCACGATTGAAGAGGATGAAGATGAAGAT
>DUIM01000108.1:0-1341 GCA_013330355.1 Methanosarcinales archaeon | reverse complement strand
GTGTCTTTAGAGATGCCTGTAGGGTTATTATATTTAGCATTGATCAACAAAGGCATAATCACAAAAGAGGATATGAGCAGCCTTGGTGAGAAATTAGAAAATAACGAATTGGATCATTCAATAATTGAAGACTTTTTCAGCGGTTTTATGGATAATTTGGTTGAGTACGATATGTTTGATATGCTGGATATGGGAAAACAATTTGAAATTGAAGAATCCTATGAGGCTGCCGAACAGGTCTACAAGGACATAATAGATAAGTTCCCTGAAGATTTTGAGCCTAATTTTGATCTGGCCCGCCTATATTTAAATTTGGGTAAAAAGAAAGACAGCCAGACCCAATTTAAAATTGCTCTTGAAAAGGCAAAGGAAATGGAGGAAGATGAGGATATAATTGAAATGATATCTTTGGAGATGAAGAAGACAAAATAAGGCGTATTTGTTCTTTTTCTAACGATAAGAAATAGGTAATAGCCTATTTTCCCCTCCATTTTTTTCTAATGCATTTTTTAACAAGCAGGTGCACTCTATCAGATAGGACTGGCAGGTGTCGGTGCCATTGAGTCAATGAGTAAAAGAGAAATAGCAATAAAGAGTGTTAACAAGCACCAATCGGAGATATGAACAAATGAAAATACTGGCACTTATGGGCAGCCCCAGGAAAGGGGGCAATACAGACATACTGATCGACAAGGTTATTAGCGGCGCACAGGCCGCCGGACACCAGAGTGAAAAACTATACTTATACGACCAAAACCTCCTGCCGTGCATAGACTGCCGCAATTGCAGTTCAGGCGACAGGGTCTGTAACAGGGATGATGACATGCAGGATATCTACCCCATGATCGAGGCTGCTGATGTAATCCTGTTCGGCACACCCCTGTACTGGTACGGACCCACCGGACCAATGAAGCTATTAATGGACAGGCTGCTGCCCTACAGCGAGACTGATAAGTTGAAAGGCAAACGTGCAGTGCTGGTAATCCCTTCTGCCGAAGGAGCGGATGCATGTGAGCCTGTTGTTACGATGTTCAGTCTGTCCCTGGACTACCTGGGTGTGGATGTAGCAGATGTATTGCTGCCAACAGCTTATGGGAAGGGTGAAATTTCCGGGAATGTCGAAGAGCTGGAACGGGCGTACGGGATAGGGGCTGCCCTGTAGCCATAGATGACATCAACTATATTACTGCTGTAAACAGCCATACAGGAATGAACCAGACTTCAATCCCATTGAATATCCGGGCGTGTCCCAATATATAGTTGACATCCCTACTTTAAACATCAATAATTCCTTCCACGACCAAATATGATCTGTTATACCCTCAGCCATACATGGTGTCC
>DUIM01000082.1 GCA_013330355.1 Methanosarcinales archaeon | reverse complement strand
CGACCCTTCATATGCCGGCCAGATACTGATGTTCACCTACCCCCTCATCGGCAATTACGGCGTAAGCGGCAGGACCTTTCAGTCAGACGGCATGAAAGCAGAGGCCCTGGTGGTCAGGGAGGCGTGTGACCATCCATCCCACCACCAGTCAGGGCGCTCCATTTTTGATTTTGCAAAAGAAGAAAACCGGCCCGGTATCGCAGGTGTGGATACCAGGATGCTGACCATCAAAACCAGGAATACCGGCGCCATGCGCTCCTGCCTGCTAACAGACAGCGACGACGGCGAAAAAGCCGTGCGCCTGGCAAGGCAGCACCCGAAAATATCAGACCGGCATGACCTGATAGACAGGGTGACCTGCCCCGCCCCCTACCACATTGAAGCAACAGGCAAGGACAAGCCTCATTTCGTGGTCATCGACCTTGGCATAAAGACCAACATGATAAAGAGCCTGCAGCAGCGTGGTGTGGGTATTACCGTAGTACCTGCAAGTACTCCACCTGACTATATTACTGAACAAAAACCTGATGCAATATTCATATCAAACGGCCCGGGAGATCCCGAAAAGGCAGGCACTGCCATTGATGTTGTAAAACACATGATGGGAGAAGTACCCATCTACGGCATCTGCTTTGGCAACCAAATCATATCCCTGGCGCTGGGAGCCAGCACCTACAAGCTGAAGTTCGGGCACCGGGGTGCCAACCAGCCTGTGAAGGACATAGAAACAGGCAACGTGTACATCACCTCCCAGAACCACGGATTTGCAGTGGATGCGGCTTCCCTGGATGCGGCAGAGGCTCATATCACCCACCTGAACATTAACGATAATACCGTTGAAGGTATCGCCCACAACTACTTGGACATCATGAGCGTACAATTCCATCCCGAGGCCAGCCCCGGCCCGTGGGATACTGAAAAATGGTTCTTTGATACCATAGTGAAAAAGGTGATGAAATAATGCCCCGAAATTCTAGTATTAAAAAAGTACTGCTGATAGGCAGCGGTCCCATCATGATAGGGCAGGCAGCAGAGTTTGATTTTAGCGGCAGCCAGGCATGTCGGTCATTTAGGGAAGAAGGTGTGAGCGTTGTACTCATTAATTCCAACCCGGCCACTATCATGACCGACCCGGAAATGGCAGATGTGGTGTATATCGAACCAATCAAACCCGAGATCGTGGAACTTATCATCGAGAAGGAGCGGCCCGATGGAGTGATAGCGGGACTGGGGGGCCAGACCGGGCTGAACATCGTAAGTGAACTGGCTGAAATGGGCGTACTTGATAAATACAATGTCAAACTTTACGGCACACCCTTAAAAGCCATACAGGATACCGAGGACAGGGACCTGTTCAAACAGGCCATGCAGCGTATCGGTGAGCCTTTGCCCCGCAGCAAGGCTGTGAACAGTATCAAAGATGCTGTCGCAGTGATCGAAGAACTGGGCCTGCCCCTTGTCATCAGGCCGGCTTATACCCTTGGCGGGGCTGGCAGTGGAATTGCCAGGACAAAGGAAGAACTCATCTCAATTACTGAACTGGGCTTAAAACGCAGCCGTATCAACCAGGTGCTCATCGAGGAGGGCGTGCTGGGCTGGAAAGAGTTCGAGTACGAGGTGATGCGTGATGCCAATGATACCTGTATCGTGATATGCAACATGGAGAACATTGACCCAATGGGAATCCATACAGGGGAGAGTGTTGTGGTCACTCCCAGCCAGACCCTGTCAGACCGGGACCACCAGATGCTGCGCAGTGCAAGTATCAATATCATAAGAAGCCTGTGCATCGAAGGGGGGTGCAATATCCAGTTTGCAGTGAAGAACGGCGAATACAGGATCGTGGAAGTCAACCCCAGGGTGAGCCGCTCTTCTGCACTGGCCAGCAAAGCCACCGGGTACCCTATAGCCAGGGTGACAGCAAAGATCGCCATCGGCATGACCCTGGACGAGATACCGAATGATGTTACCAAAAAGACGCCTGCGTCCTTCGAGCCCACTGTGGACTATACCGTGGTCAAGATACCAAGGTGGCCCTTTGACAAGTTCGTGACAGCAGACAAGACCCTGACCACGGCTATGAAGAGCACAGGCGAGGTCATGGCTATCGGGCGCACCATTGAAGAAGCTATGAAAAAGGCCATCCGCAGCCTTGATGTGGATATGTATTTCGGGTTCAGGGAGTGGGACCGTGAAGAGGTAATTGACCTGCTTACGACCCCAACCCACGAGCGGTTGTTTGGCATTTACCATTGCCTGAGGACGGGATTTTCAATTGATGAGATATCAGGCATCACATCTATCGACCCCTTTTTCCTGGAAAAGATACACAATATCATCCGGATGGAAGATACCCTGCGCTCGGAGTTGACCAGGGATACCCTGTACCGTGCCAAACGAATGGGGTTCATGGATGAGGAGATCGGCAAACTTACAGGCAGGACAAGGGAAGATATCAATGACATGCGCAGGCAGATGGGGATCACTACCACCTACAAGATGGTGGATACCTGCGCTGCCGAGTTCGCTGCCGAGACCCCGTATTACTATTCATGCTATGAAGAGATGTGCGAGAACGAACCCACTGATGGCAAAAAGGTGCTGATACTGGGTGCGGGGCCTATCCGCATCGGGCAGGGCATTGAGTTCGACTACTGCACCGTACATGCGGTGAGTGCACTGCGGGAAGAGGGGATCGAGACCCATATCATCAATAACAATCCGGAGACAGTGTCCACAGATTACGATACTTCGGATAAGCTGTTCTTTGAGCCACTGACCCTTGAAGACGTGATGAATGTTATCGAACGGGAAAGACCCTGGGGCGTGATGGTACAGTTCGGCGGCCAGACCTCTGTGAACCTGGCATTACCCTTGCAGCGGGAACTGATGCGCAGGACTGACCTGGATACTGTTATCCTGGGCACAACTCCCGAAGATATGGATATTGCAGAGGACAGGGAGCGGTTCAATAAGATGCTGCAGGGTATGGGCATTCCACAGCCGGAAGCGGGTTATGCTATCACGGAAGCGGGAGCCAGGGAAGTGGCAGCCGGTATCGTGTACCCTGTGCTGGTGCGTCCTTCCTATGTACTGGGAGGACGGGCCATGGAGATAGTATATGACGAGAACGACCTGAACCGGTATATGAATGAGGCTGTAAGGGTCTCGCCCGAGCATCCTGTGCTCATCGACAACTTCCTTGAGGGTGCCATTGAGATCGATGTGGATGCCATATGCGATGGCGAGGATGTACTCATAGGTGCAATCATGGAACATATCGAGGAGGCCGGGATACACAGCGGTGATTCGGCCTGCGTGATACCGCCCCAGTCACTGGGACTGTATGTACTGGATACGGTCAGGGACTATGTGAGGCGCATTGCCCTGGCACTCAGGGTGAAGGGTATCCTGAACATTCAGATGGCATACAAAGATAGGGTGGTCTATGTGCTGGAGGCGAACCCAAGGAGCAGTCGTACTATTCCATTTGTGTCAAAGGCTGTGGGCCTGCCGCTGGCAAAAATTGCAGCCAGGGCCATGATAGGGATAACGTTGAAGGAGCAGGGATACCTCCATGAACCCAGGCCCGGACATGTTTCAGTGAAGGAAGTCCTTTTGCCATTTGACAAACTCCCTGGATCAGACCCGATACTCAGCCCTGAGATGCGCAGTACTGGCGAGGTCATGGGAATAGATTACAGTTATGGGCTGGCGTTCTTCAAGGCAGAACTGGCAGCAGATAATGCACTACCGGTGGAGGGAAAGGTGTTCATGTCCATCAGGGACCAGGATAAGCCGGCACTGGTGCAAATAGCAAGGAAGATAGCTGATGCGGGACTGGAAATCATTGCTACCAGCGGCACGGTCCGGTACCTGTCAGGTAAGGGTTTCGACGTTACTGAAATAAATAAGGTACACGATGGCAGTCCTAATGTAATAGACCTGATGCGTAAGGAGGATGTCGGCCTGGTCATCAATACGCCCACAAGCAGGATGAGCTACAAGGATGGACGTGGAATACGGCGTGCGGCTGTGGATTATGCGGTACCTTATATCACTACAATACAGGCGGCAATGGCTGCTGCCGATGCTATTGAGGCCATGAGCAAGGGAGAAATTACGATAAAGAGTATTGGGGAGTACCATTCTGAGATGTGAAAACCTGGATATACTGGTCTTGGTGGGTTCCAGGGTGCTGGAGACAGTGGGCAACGGGATTACAGAACTATGTGTAATAAGGGCGGTGTTCGAGGAATTCGTGGCGACGACTATTATTACTTATGCAGCTTTAGTGGTAGTTGGGTGAGGGGGGGGAGTGCAAATCCCTGGTCGGCTTAACCTTTAACATCAAACTTACTTAAGGACATAAAATCTTCAAGGTCAAAAACCAAGTACCCCATCTCTCTTAGCTTTTCCTTTCCATTGATCTTTTTCCCGATAATGCCATAAAGCTCGCTCCGCTCGTCATTGTGCCATTTTACCAGCGCAGCTTTGCGTTTCAGGTCATCAAGGATGTGTCCAGCCCTTTTTTGGTCTACCTCCTGCCACTTACATTCAAAAAATGCGATCTCTCTTCCTTCTTCATTCAATGCCAGTACATCGATTTCTTCACCTTTGTGCCACCACCTGCCTATTCTCCGGAAATCCGGGACAAGGTGGTGGATTATCTCCTGTTCAACAAAAATCTCGAACCTTTTCCCGAAAAATCCGGGCATCTCATCGTTTCTGGGTTTGAATACGCCTTTTTCAATCTCTTCTTTATACTTTGAAACAAAGTTGAACCAGAAGTCAAAGACCGGGTCTTTTATCAGGTATATGCCTCTTTTCCGGTTTCCAAAAATGGATACCCGTCGCTCAATGAATCCCAGGCGTATCAGGTTCTCAAGGTATGGATAAATCTTGCGTGCATCTATACCTACAAAATTGGCTATATCTGTGGGTTTTGTGTTGCCAAAGGCTATGGAATTGAGTATGGAAAAGTAGGTTTTGAGTTCCCTGAATTCCTGGGAGATTATAAAGTAGGGCTCCCTGTAGAAATAACCGAACTTGTCAAAGAACTCCTTTTCAACAAAGTTTGTGGTATCTGTGTATTCCGAAGCTTTGAGAAGATATTCGGGAACCCCTCCAAGTATCATGTATGTTTCAAGGGTTTCCTGGAATGACATGTTGAGAAATTCTTTTGAGTTTGAGAAGGGAAGTCCTTCGAGGAGTATGTCCCTGCTTCGCCTTCCATATAGGGGGGAGGCATGGGACAGAACCATCTCACTCATAAGGCCGAGCATGG
>DUIM01000083.1 GCA_013330355.1 Methanosarcinales archaeon | reverse complement strand
CACCTGAACATTAACGATAATACTGTGGAAGGTATCTCCCACGACTATCTGGACATCATGAGCGTACAGTTCCATCCTGAGGCCAGTCCCGGTCCCTGGGATACTGAAAAATGGTTCTTTGATACCATTGTGAAAAAGGTGATGAAATAATGCCACGTAATCCTGGTATTAAGAAAGTACTGCTGATAGGCAGCGGTCCTATCATGATAGGGCAGGCGGCAGAGTTTGATTTTAGCGGCAGCCAGGCATGCCAGGCATTGAGGGAAGAAGGTGTGAGCGTGGTACTCATTAACTCCAACCCGGCCACTATTATGACCGACCCGGAAATGGCAGATGTAGTGTATATCGAACCTATCAAACCCGAAATAGTGGAACGTATCATAGAAAAGGAGCGGCCCGACGGAGTGATCGCGGGACTGGGGGGGCAGACCGGGCTGAACATCGTTAGTGAACTGGCCGAAATGGGCGTACTTGAGAAATACAATGTCAAACTTTACGGCACACCCCTAAAAGCCATACAGGATACCGAGGACAGGGACCTGTTCAAACAGGCCATGCAGCGTATCGGTGAGCCTGTACCCCGCAGCAAGGCCGTGAACACTATCGAAGATGCTGTCGCAATGATCGAAGAACTGGGCCTGCCCCTTGTCATCAGGCCGGCCTATACACTGGGCGGGGCTGGTGGTGGAATTGCCAGGACAAAGGAAGAACTCACCTCAATTACTGAACTGGGCCTGAAACGCAGCCGTATCAACCAGGTGCTCATCGAAGAGGGGATTCTGGGCTGGAAGGAGTTCGAGTACGAAGTGATGCGTGATCTCAATGATACCTGTATCGTGATATGCAACATGGAAAATATCGACCCCATGGGTATCCATACCGGGGAGAGTATTGTGGTCACTCCCAGCCAGACCCTGTCAGACCGGGACCACCAGATGCTGCGCAGTGCCAGTATCAATATCATAAGAAGCCTTGGCATCGAAGGCGGATGCAATATCCAGTTTGCAGTAAAGGACGGCGAATACAGGATCGTGGAAGTCAATCCCAGGGTGAGCCGATCCTCTGCACTGGCCAGCAAAGCTACCGGGTACCCTATAGCCAGGGTTACCGCCAAGATCGCCATCGGCATGACCCTGGACGAGATACCCAATGATGTTACAAAAAAGACACCTGCGTCCTTTGAGCCTACTGTGGACTATACCGTGGTCAAGATACCCAGGTGGCCCTTTGATAAGTTCGTGACCGCAGACAAGACCCTGACCACGGCTATGAAGAGCACAGGCGAGGTCATGGCTATCGGGCGCACCATTGAAGAGGCCATGAAAAAGGCCATCCGCAGCCTGGACGTGGATATGTATTTCGGGTTCAGGGAGTGGGACCGTGAAGAGGTAATTGACCTGCTGACAACCCCCACCCATGAGCGGTTATTTGCCATTTACCATGGTATGAGGACCGGATTTTCAATTGATGAGATATCAAGCATCACATCTATCGACTCCTTCTTCCTGGAAAAGATACACAATATTATCCGGATGGAAGATACCCTGCGCTCGGGGTTGACCAGGGAAACCGTGCGCAGTGCAAAGCGAATGGGATTCACGGATGAAGAGATCGGCAAACTAACAGGCAGGACAAGGGCAGATATCAATGACATGCGCAGGCAGATGGGGATAATTACCACCTACAAGATGGTGGATACCTGCGCTGCCGAGTTCGCTGCTGAGACCCCGTATTATTATTCATGCTATGAAGAGATGTGTGAGAACGAACCCACAGACCGTAAAAAGGTGCTGATACTGGGTGCGGGCCCTATCCGCATCGGGCAGGGCATTGAGTTCGACTACTGCACCGTACATGCAGTGACCGCGCTGCGGGAAGAGGGGATCGAGACCCATATCATCAATAACAATCCCGAGACCGTGTCCACAGATTATGATACTTCGGATAAGCTGTTCTTTGAGCCACTGACCCTTGAGGACGTGATGAACGTTATCGAGCTGGAAAGACCCTGGGGCGTGATGGTACAGTTCGGCGGCCAGACCTCAGTGAACCTGGCATTACCCTTACAGCGGGAACTGCAGCGCAGGACTGACCTGGATACCGTTATCCTGGGCACTACTCCGGAAGATATGGATATTGCAGAGGACAGGGAGCGGTTCAACAAGATGCTGCAGGGTATGGGCATTCCACAGCCAGAGGCGGGTTATGCCACCACGGAGGCCGGGGCACGGGACGTGGCAGCCGGTATCGGGTATCCTGTCTTGGTGCGCCCCTCCTATGTACTGGGCGGACGGGCCATGGAGATAGTATATGACGAGAACGACCTGAACCGGTATATGAACGAGGCCGTAAGGGTCTCACCCGAACATCCTGTGCTCATTGACGACTTCCTTGAGAGTGCCATTGAGATCGATGTGGATGCCATTTGCGATGGCGAGGACGTGCTCATAGGTGCGATCATGGAGCATATCGAGGAGGCCGGGATACATAGCGGTGATTCGGCCTGCGTGATACCGCCCCAGTCACTGGGAAACTATGTACTCGATACGGTCAGGGACTATGTGAGGCGCATTGCACTTGCACTCAGGGTGAAGGGTATCCTGAACATCCAGATGGCATACAAGGACAGGGTGGTCTATGTACTGGAGGCGAACCCCCGCAGCAGCCGCACCATTCCATTCGTATCAAAGGCTGTGGGTCTGCCGCTGGCCAAGATAGCAGCCAGGGCCATGATAGGGATAACGTTGAAGGAGCAGGGATACCTCCATGAACCCAGGCCCGGACATGTTTCAGTGAAGGAAGTCCTCCTGCCATTTGACAAACTCCCGGGAGCGGACCCGATCCTCAGCCCGGAGATGCACAGTACAGGCGAGGTCATGGGTGTGGATTACAGTTACGGGCTGGCGTTCTTCAAGGCAGAACTGGCAGCAGATAATGCATTACCGCTGCAGGGTAAAGTGTTCATGTCCATCAGGGACCAGGATAAGCCGGTACTGGTGCAGATAGCAAGGAAGATAACCGATGCAGGACTGGAAATTATTGCTACCAGCGGAACGGTACGGTACTTGTCCGGTAAGGGTTTCGATGTTACTGAAATAAAGAAGGTACACGACGGTAGTCCCAATGTCATTGACCTGATGCGTAAGGAGGAGGTCGGCTTGGTCATCAATACGCCCACAAGCAGGATGAGCTACAAGGACGGACGGGGGATACGGCGTGCAGCTGTGGATTATGCGGTACCTTATATTACTACTATACAGGCGGCAATGGCTGCTGCCGATGCTATTGAGGCCATGAGCAGGGGGAAATTGGCTATAAAGAGTATTGGAGAGTACCATTCGGAGATGTGAAAATCGAAATATAATGATGGTGGTGGTGGGAAGTCCGGGAAAAGCAGTGTATGCCTTTACTGCAATAGAGGGAAACCTCCTAACCTTTGAAGAGGTCAGCCAGCTTGACCCGGGTCGGAAGGTAACGGCCACAAAAAGGCACAGCAGGAAGTCTTCAACAATAATCAGGTCACTGGATGAGCTACTAATGTTTCCTTATTGTAAAACATCAGTGAATTAGCAGGGCAGGAAAAAATAGTGGAAGGAATCCAATGATCCCTTCACTCAAATGTTATACGCAGTCTCGCCATGACATGTCTTGTCAAGCCCGATATTTTCCTCGCTCTCAGTGACCTTAAGTCCCATCGTCCTGTCAAGCACAAATCCGATCAAGATAGTACAAACACTTGCATATATAATCGTGATAACCACCCCTTCGATCTGGAGTAATAACTGGTGTGAGTTACCAAGCAAAAGACCTGTGGCCCCCACACTTGCAAATACGCCAGTTAAGAGCGCACCTGTAATCCCACCAGCACCGTGAACCCCGAATA
>DUIM01000093.1:1020-5879 GCA_013330355.1 Methanosarcinales archaeon | reverse complement strand
TTGAGCGCATAATACTAAAAGTTTCAAAGCCGGGCGATCATGCAGAATGGGTTGCCGGCATTGCCAGGAAATTTGTTGATGAGATATATACAATATCATCCAGTCCCAGGGATTTTATCATTGTGTTCTTTTCTTCATTAATGGTCTGGATAGTGGACATACTCACCTGCTATACTGTGCTTACCGCCTTTCCCTTTGTGCACAATGCAGCATCACCGATAACGCTTACAGCCATTGTATTCATGGCAGTTGCAGTAGGCAACCTGGCCAAGATGTTCCCAATAACGCCCGGAGCTATCGGTACCTATGAGGGTGCCCTGACTGTGGTGTTCAAGATCGCAGGAATTGCCGGCTCGGTGGGAGCTGCGGCTGCAGTGATAGACCATATTATCAAGAACTCGGTGACCCTTGTGTTCGGTGCGTTATACCTGGCGCACTTTAATATCAAGTGGCATGAACTGGTAGATATAAAAGGAAAGAACGAAAAATAATTGCCTGCGAGACTTCCATGGAATGGTTTGAAATAATAAAATGGTGGCTGGTACTTGAATTAATAGGGTTTGTTGCCCTGCCGCTGACAACCTGGATATTCGAGAACCTGAAAGACAACGGGATAGCCCTTACCAAGATAATGGGTCTGCTGTTTGTAACATACTTCTCATGGGTACTGACCCACCTGGGTTTTAATTATAGCACCGTGATCGCAGGATTATCAGTACTCATGGTACTTGCCATTTCACTGTTAATAGTCTCATTCAAGAGATACACTTTTGACCTTAAAGTACTTGTCAGGACTGAAGTACTGTTCACATCAGCATTCCTGGTTTTTGTCATAATAAGAGCATACAGCCCCGAAATCTACTGGACAGGCGGTGAGAAGTTAATGGATATGAGCTTCATTAACATGATTCTTCGCAGTACCAGTTTCCCGCCTATGGACCCATGGCTTTCCGGCGAGCCTATGCAGTACTATTATTTTGGATACCTTGTGGCAGCAAACCTTATCAAACTCTCGAACGTGCTCCCTTCTATTGGTTTTAATCTTGGTGTGGCAACCATGTTCGCCTTGTCAGCCACAGCAGCGTACGGCATTGGCAAGGACCTGGTCAGTAACAACAGGGTCTTTGCGTTAATTATCATGGCATTTGTTGTGATATTCGGAAATCCCGCCGGTTTTATCCAGTTGCTTGTGACCCTGTTCGTGCCTAAGTATCACAGTGTGTTCAGTGTACCGCAAGGGGATGTCCTGACACGACTATTGGCGTACAATTACTGGCCGACAAGCAGGGTGATACCAAATACCATCAACGAATTCCCTTATTTCAGTTTTATCCAGGCAGACCTGCACGCCCACATGATAGCTATAGCCTTCCAGCTGCTAATGATCGCCCTGCTGCTTAACCTGCTGCGCGGGGGAAAGGAATACAATATCCCGCTTCTGGCTGTCATTACCCTGCTGTTAGGGTTCATGTTCCCGCTAAATTCGTGGGATTATCCCACATATGCCATTTTCTTTGTGATGGTCCTGGCAGCATGGAGGATCAGGGTTTCTGCAAAGCAAGGTAAAAACCAGGGTTTTACAGGCCGGATTTTCAGTGTGCATCCTGTGGAACTGGCAAAGCTGGCAGTAGTGGGTGCTGCAGTTATTTTTTCCAGTATTTTGTTATATCTGCCATACCATCTCCTTGCAAGTAATGTATCTCATTCGCTTCGGCTTGTAACATACCAACAGACCGGAATAATATTCTACCTGGGTGTGTTTGGAATAATGCTCTTTTTCCTGTTGGTTTATTCTATCCTCAACTTCTATGATCACTATTACCCTGACATGAAAATGATTTTGGCAGGACTTGCAATCGCAATTGTGGCAGCATATGTAACCAATATAGAGATACTTGTCATCATACTGCCGCTTATTGTCATGTCCATTTACCTGCTGGTAAAGGAAGAGGACCCTTCCATCCAGTTCGTGTACCTGTTGATCCTGCTGGGTGCCCTGCTGTCACTGTTCTGCGAGCTTTTCTACATCCAGGACTCCTTTGGTATCACTTCCCCCCAATACATCAGGTTCAATACGGTATTCAAGATATATGTCCAGCACTGGATCGTATGGGCACTGGCGGCAGGGGCTGCGTTCTATCACCTCTGGCTCTGGAACAGGGAGGGAATGGAAGATATGGGGAATATGGCTAATATAGTTAATATCAGAGATATGGATGATTTAAAGAAAAAGGGATTTGCGATTCTTTCGATCATCCTGGTACTTGCGGCATTGTTATATCCGGTATTTGCCACATATTCCCGTTCAGGTGATTTCAAAGGTAATCCCACCCTTGATGGTGCAGCCTACCTAAAACAGCAATATCAAAATGAATATAATGCCATAATGTGGCTGGACAACCTGAGCGGTACCCCTGTGGTGCTGCAAAGTCCGGGACAGGCATATAAACTTAACACCCATGTGACCGCTTTCACGGGCCTGCCTACTGTACTGGGCTGGGCAGGTCACGAGAAAAACTGGCGTAACGGTGCTGATATTGTCAATGAGCGCTGGTACGAGGTGCCCGGGGTGTACACCTCCGGTGATGTTGACACTGTCAACGGGATACTTGATAAGTACAATGTGGAATACATCTATGTTGGCGGAGTGGAGGAAGAACGCTATGGCGGCCGTGATGCTAGGAAGCTTTTCATGAACAACGAGGATCGGTTCAAGCTGGTCTATTTTAACCCGAATGTTCATATTTACCAGGTGGTGAGACCTGTTGACTGAGGATGAAAAACCAGTCTCACCTGTAAGCAGGCTTACCGAGCCAAGGACCATCGTTTCATTTGCAGTGGCTGCAATTGTGCTTTATTTCCTGTTCTCAAGGATAGAGTTTGACAGGATACTGGAGGTCATCGGGGACGCCCGCCCCGGCTATATTGCAGCGGCTACTGTCATGTATTTCGGTTCGCTTCCGTTCAGGGGGGAGCGGTGGAGGTTGCTGCTAAATAATATCGGTGTAAGGGCCAGACTGAAGGATGCCAGCGAGATATTCCTGCTGTCCTGGTTCGCCAATACCCTGGTCCCTGCCAAGATGGGGGATGTGTACCGAGGATACCTTGCAAAGAAAGCATGGAACGTGTCCATCTCAAAGTGTTTCGGGACCGTGTATGTGGAGCGCATCTATGATGTACTGGTGCTGGTCATCCTGATGGGGGTATCCAGTATTATGGTGTTCGGGACTGACATTCCGCAGGTGATCAGGGTATCGCTGGCCCTTGGATTTGCTATCCTGGTACTGCTGATATCGGTAGTTGTGGCATTTTCATCAGGAAAGACTACTATTGCCCGCAAACTGCCGTCGAAGATACAACCAGTGTTCACACAATTTGCCGAGGGGCTGCATGAATCAGCAGGCAGGAGTTCTGTTGTGCTGATAATCCTGTATACTATACTGATATGGGGTATGGAAGCCGCACGGCTGTACTTAGTGGTGCAATCTCTGTCCCCGCTGCATAATATCCACATCGGCCTGTCCCTGATATTGTTTGTTGCGCTGTCTGCGGCCCTGGTATCCGCACTTCCCATCACACCCAGCGGCCTGGGTGCAGTGGAGTTTGCCATTGTGGGCGTGTTCGTGCTGGTTGGGGTAGATGCGGGCGTGGCGGCGGGGATTGCCATACTTGACAGGGCTATAAGTTACTGGGGTTTGATGGCGGTGGGGGCTGTGGTGTATATGGTGAGCGGGAGGAAGTAGTCGCGAATTGCTGACCCTGGCGAAGAAGAACCAGATATCTGTTTACACCCATAAATTCTGTTATGAACTCCAGGTCTTTTGCTGGTTCATACCTGATTTTAATTCACTGACCATTTCAATTATCCAGTTTTCGCAGTAGAAAATACTTGAACGCTTCAGCCATTTTAACTGCTTCTTCCGCCTCCTCTATCGAGCACTCAATAAAATCACCTGGGTACCTGATCTCAACGGCATATCCGGATAGAAGTTCAGCATTATCTGAAAGTTCCTTAAAATCAGGGTCTATTCCAATACAGACATTGTTGATTCTTGTGAGGTCATGGGTTTTCTCAACATTAACATCTCTGGAGGTGAGATGACTTTTTAAGTATTTTTCAGCACACTGCTGCGCATGAAAACATATCGCATCAGTGGGAGGATTCTCGGTTGATAAAACTATTTCTGCTGTCCTTAGATCATTTTCAGCCTTTTGTTTCCATTCATTCACCCATTTTGTCTTATCCGGCATAAATGAGCTTCCCCTCCCTCGCTACTGTGGTGGCAAGCGTATTGGCAATGCCAACTTCTTCATTATATTCATCTTCATGATAAACAAAAACATCGAGAGAGAAATCCCTGTTCGGGAAAAGACGCCGGACTGCAAGACTCCGCTTGTTTTTTGGACCTGGCATATCTGCAATGATTAGCAGGTCAAGGTCACTTTCCGGTTTGGCTGTTCCTTTTGCATGGGAACCGAAGAGGTATATCTTTTTTGGACGAGTCTTTTTTACGATTATATCAGAGATCTCTTTTATCTTAGCCTCATCAAGTGTCATAATATGTCTCTTTGTAAGAATTGCTTATAAATATGTGAATCTTTGGTTAAATGATTTGCGTTTATAGAATTTGTTTTCCTACTGAAGTATCTCTTTATCTGCCAGGAAATTTGATATGACCGATTCAGGGAAACTTTCTTACTTTTATTCATATTAAAGTATTAATATTTTCGACATTATGCATTCTTCCTCATGCTTCTCTTGCTCTTCTTTCTCCTTATGATCGCGTTCTAGTCGTTCTTCCTTCTCCTTTTGCACCTGTACTTTGTGGTGGAATCGCTGTCCCCGCTGCATAATATCC
>DUIM01000093.1:500-867 GCA_013330355.1 Methanosarcinales archaeon | reverse complement strand
CTTTCTTACTTTTATTCATATTTCAGTGTGAATATTTTCGACATTATGTATTCTTTCCCACTCTTTTTCGTGCGTTTTGCCCTTGCGGGTAGGATTGTCGGCGGATTTGCACCCGTCCTGTGCGGCTTGCCGCACGCACAGGCTTTGGTGCTTCGCCACCAGTGGTAAACGCTGCTCACGCAGCGTAAACGTAAGGGGTAAAATAGTAAGGGGCTACAACTCCTGCAAAAGGCGAAAGCCCGGGAAGTAGTAGCGTAGGCCAGGGACGATGCTAAAGCAGTCCGCTGATGGCAGAACATGGCGTATTTGACCCGGCTACCACCGCGAAGGACCAGGCCGGAGCATCCTTCACTCTGGCAGGTACTCA
>DUIM01000093.1:0-210 GCA_013330355.1 Methanosarcinales archaeon | reverse complement strand
CCTTCACTCTGGCAGGTACTCAGGTCGGTTGGAGCTGCTTCACAAATACTGTGCCAACTATCCCGAATCCATTCCGCCATTATTTAAAATTTTTTTTGGAATAACCGGAAGCAGAGGAAGCTATAAACCAGTCGATTTTGGAAGTTTTGGTTAATGAAAAATATATCGGCAAGCCTCAAATAACACTACCTTCGATTCCAAGCTGACTTG